>DASWWF010000334.1:0-3164 GCA_036401035.1 Devosia sp. | reverse complement strand
ACCGGCCCGGCGGCGCAGTAGCGCTTACCGCGACTTGGGCTTGGAGACCTCGACCACCTTGCCGGTGCGGGCGGATTCGCGGGCGGCGGCGAGGATGCGGACCACCACGACATTGTTGGCGAGACCGGCGAGGTCGTATTTGTGGAGGATCACCTCGCCCCGCACAACCGCGGCGAAATGCGCGAACGGATCGTCATAGGGCGCCACCAGCGGCGGCAGGGTTTCGAATGCCTCGTCCACCTTGTCGCCGGCGCGGGTGCGCATGTGGCGGTTGTCCATGGCGATGACCTGGGCGCGCTCGGCGTAGATCTCCATGTCCTTGCGGCTCACCGGCCAGTTCCACGACGCCTGGATGATGGCCTCGGCATCCGCATAGGAGACGATGGCGGTCGCGTCGTCATCGACCTTGGGATAGAGGTGCGGCTTGAACTGGTGTGTGACCGCCGACACCCGCAGCGGCGGCTGGTCCTGCATGATGCGGGTCATGAGGTTCGCGCCGTAGCAGCCGAAATCGGGCAGCGCGCCGCCGCCGGCGAGTTCGGGATCGGTCAGCCATTCGAGAAAATGCGGCCCGCAGCCGATCTCCTTGGGGCCCGGATGGCCGTCATGGATCACCACCTTGCGGACCTTGCCGTAGCGGCCTTCGTCGGCGGTACGGGCAATGGCTTCGTGGTTGGTGGCGTACCAGGTGGTCTCGTAGTTGGTGAGGATGAAGATGCCGTGCCTGGCGGCCAGCTCTTCCATCCGCTCGGCCTCGGCGACATCTATCGCCATCGGCTTTTCGACCATCACATGGATGCCACGCGGCGCGCAGGCCTCGACCACCGCCATATGCTCGCGGATCGAGCCGAAAGCGGCCACGGCCTCGGGCTTGACCGCGTCGAGCATGGTCTCGAGATCGGTGTACAGCAGAGCCGGATCATGGCCGTGCACGACCCCATAGGCCTTGAGGAAGTCTTCCTTGCTCTCCTGGATGCCGACCAGCTCCATGCCCTTGAACGTCGAGCGGGGCAGGATGTTGATATGGGCGTGGGTGATGCCGGCAATGGCGAGGCGAAACGGTGCGGTGTCTGTCGGCATAGTCGAGGAAGGCTCCTTGGAAATGCAATCGGCTAGCGGGCGCTGACGGCCGCCAATTCGGTTGGGACGGGGCCGGTGGAGCCGCGCACGATGAGTTCAGGATGGGTGAGGTGGTGCAGCCCCGAGGCCGGCTCGCCCGCAATGGTGCGGTCGAGGAAATCGACCACCTTGCGCCCGAGCGGCCGGGCCGGGGAGAACAGCGTCGTCAGCGGCACCGAATAGAAGCTGCCCGCGACATTGTCGTCGAAATTGACCAGCGACACATCGCGCCCGACCGTCAGGCCGCGCTCGTTGATGGCGGCGACGGCGCCCTTGGCGGCCATGGTGGATGAGCAGAGGACGCCGGTCGGGGCCGAGACGCTGTCGAGCATCTGCCGCATGGCGTTGTAGCCGAACTCTTCGGTCTTTGGTCCACCGACCACCCAGTTGGCGCTCGACCAGACCTGCTGCTCGGCCATCGCCATGCGATAGCCGCGCTCGCGCTCGTGGCTGGCCTGGAAGTTGGGCAGCGAGTTGAGGAGCGCAATCCGCCGATGCCCGAGTTCGAGCAGGTGCCGGGTGCCCAGCGCATAGGCCTCGGCGAAGGCGACATCGACCGAGGGATAGTCCCCATCGAGCGGCGTCGCGCCGTAATAGGCGACGAACGGCACCTTCTCTTCGAGCAGATACTCGACCCGGCGATCGCCCTCGGTCACGCGGTTGGCGACGATGAAGCCCTCGATCACCCCCTCGGCGATCAGCTCGCGATAGGTGTCGAGCTCGCGACCGACATCGGTGGGAATATGGAGGAAATGCCGGCCGATCTCGGCGCAGCGCGAAGCGATGCCACCCAGCGTCTCGAGGATGATGGGGTCTTCGAACTGGAAATTGACCAGCGGCGTGATCCAGGCGATCGGGCGCTTGAGGAGCGTGCCGCCCTTTTTGAGCGACCGGCTGGTGAGATGCGTGGTGTAGCCGGCGCTGGCGGCGAGTTCGCGCACCGAACGGCGCGTGCCTTCATTGATCGAGGGGTGATCGCGCAGTGCCCGGCTGACTGTCGCGGGCGACAGGTTCAACTGGTCTGCCAGATCCTGGATCGTCACCTTCTTGACCATCGATCCGTTTCCTCCCCGTTTGCTTTGCCGTTTTGCCTGGCCTTCTAGTCGTCGCAGTCTATTAGTGCGGGAAACTCAGTCGTCCATGCCCTTTGGTGGCGCTGGACTTCTCATGCCCAACTATCTCGCGAGGCCGGACGGGGATTGCTGTCATTGTGCTCACGGCTGGCCCTCCAGCTCGGCCGAGAGATCCGACCAGCCATGGTCGGGATCGGGCCGGGGCACCGAACCGACGAGCAGTTTCGTATAGGGATGCTGCGGATTGGAGATCACCGCCTCGGCCGTGCCCGACTCCACCGTCTTGCCCTGGTTGAGCACGAAAACTTCGTCGCTCACCTGCCGGGCCGTGGCGATGTCGTGGGTGATGTAGATGATCGAGATACCGAGGTCGTCGCGCAGCGCCTGGATCTGGCTGAGCACATTGGCGCGCAGCGACGCATCGATCATCGATACCGGTTCGTCAGCGACGATCAGCTTGGGCCGCAGCATGAGGCTGCGCGCCACGACGATACGCTGGCGCTGGCCGCCCGAGAGCTGGTGCGGATGCCGGCCCAGCACCTGCTCGGGCCTGAGGCCGACGCGCTCTAGCGCCGCTTCGATCATCTCGCGCTCTTCGGCCCTGTTGCGGGCGATCTTGAAGATGCGCAGCGGCATCTCGAGCAGATGGTCGACCGGATAGAACGGATTGAAGATCGAGAACGGGTCCTGGAAGATCGCCTGCACTTCGCGGCGGAAGCTGGCGCGTTCGGGCTTGCTCATCGCCGTGATCGATTTACCCGCATAGTTCATCTGCCCGCCGGTGGGCGCCAGCATGCCGAGCACGACGCGGGCCAGCGTGGTCTTGCCGCTGCCGCTCTCGCCCACGATGGCGACGATCTTGGGCCGGTCTGCCTCGATGCGCAGGGTAAAGCTGTCGAGCGCCAGGAACGGCGGCGCCTTCCACTTGCGGTTGGGATAGCTGACGCTGATGGCGTCGAGATCGAGCAGCGC
>DASWWF010000333.1:0-2888 GCA_036401035.1 Devosia sp. | reverse complement strand
CTATCACGTCGTCGCCTATGACCGGCGCGGCTTCGGCGAGACCGAGAGCGAGGACGTGCCGTTCAACCATGTGGTCGATCTCGAAGCGGTTCTCGACCGGCTCGGGCTCAACGCCGCGGTGCTGATCGGCAATTCGCTGGGCGGGGGCATCGCCATCGATTTCGCGCTGGAGCATCCCGACCGCGTCGCTGCGCTGGTGCTGATCGGCAGCGCCGTCTCGGGCTTTGAGGCCGAGGACTATCCAGACGATATCGCAGCGCTCGAAGATACGCTCGAATATGCACTCACGCGCGGCAATCTCGACCACGCCAACCGCATCGAGGCGCATATGTGGCTCGACGGGCCGCTGGAGGAGGACGGCCGCGTCGATGGTCCGGCGCGCGAGCTCTTTTTCGACATGAACCGCCGCCGCCGCGAAAAACCGGAACTCACGCACGAGGATTTTCCCGAGCCGGCGGTCGACCATGTCGAAAAGATCGTGGTGCCGACGCTGCTCGTTGCCGGGGCGCTGGACTACCCCGATGTGCTCGAAGCGCACGAGTTCCTCGCCGAAGAGATCGAAGACAGTTTCAACATCGCCATCGACGATGCGGCGCACCTCCCCAGCCTCGAACGGCCGGAGGAATTCAACCCGATCCTGCTCGAATTTCTCGAAGCGCTGCAGGGCGAAAGCGACGAGTAGAATCTTCGAACAGGCGGGGAACTTTCCCGCAAAGCCAACGTTTTAGGCGCTTAACCACGGTGCGTTTTCGCCGTGGTGGGGCTCTGGGGTAAGTGGATTTGTCGAGCATTGATTTCGCGCGGGTCTTTGACGTGCTTCCGAGCCCGCACATGCTGCTCGACCGCGATTTCCGCTATGTCCGAGCCAATGGCGCCTATCTCAAGGTCGTCGGCCGCGCGTGGTCCGAACTCGAGGGGCGCAATCTCTTCGACCTCTTCCCCAATTCCGACGAGGGCGGGCGGCGGCTGCGGGACTCGTTCGAGCGGGTGCTCAAGACCGGCGAGACCGATGTGCTCGCCTTCCTGCCCTATGACATCGCCAATGCCTCGGGCGAGCTGGAACACCGCTACTGGTCGGCGACGCACTCGCCAATCAAGGATAGTGCCGGCACCGTCGCCTATATCTTGCAGAACACGATCGATGTCACCGAGATCGTGCAGATGCGCGAGGCCGCCTCGCTACCCTATCGGACCGGGGGCGCGCAGCTGGTCGAAAAAGCCCGCGACGCCGAGGAAGCGCACCAGCGCCTGCTCGCCGACAGCGAGGATTTCCGCCGCCTGTTCCAGCAGGCGCCCGGCTTCTTCGCGGTGCTGTCGGGGCCGGAGCATGTCTTCACCTTTTCGAGCGACGCCTATACCCGGCTGATCGGCGGGCGCAGCGTCATCGGCCTGCCGCTGCGCACGGCGCTGCCCGAGGTGGTGGCGCAGGGTTTCCTCACCATCCTCGACACGGTGCTGGCGAGCGGCCGCGCCTATTCGGCCGAAGGCGCACGGGTGATGTTGGCCAGTGCCCCCGGCGAGCCGCTGCGCGAGGTCTATCTCGACTTTTCCTACGATCCGATCCGTGCGGCGGACGGCACCGTCACCGGCATTTTCGTGCAGGGCATGGACCGCACCGAGTCCTTTAAAGCCATGCGGCGTCAACGGCTTCTGGTCGATGAGCTCAACCATCGAGTCAAGAATGCGCTGGCCACGGTGCAGTCGATTGCGGCGCAGACGCTGCGCGCCTCGAGCGATGTCGCATCGGCGCGGGTGGCGTTCGAGGCGCGGCTGGTGGCGCTGGCCAAGGCCCATTCCGTCCTCTCTGAACGGCAGTGGGAAGACGCCGATCTCGAAGGCCTGGTCCGGCAGGAACTGGCGGCCTATGGGGCAGAGCGGCTCGACGTCGCGGGGCCGCGGGTGATGGTCAATTCCAAGGCCACCATCGCCCTGGCGCTGGTCTTTCACGAACTCACCACCAATGCCGTCAAGCACGGCGCCCTGTCGCGGCCGGAGGGGGGCGTCTCGGTCACCTGGCGGGCGCTGGCGGATGGTTTGCACATCGACTGGGTGGAGCAGGGCGGACCGCCCGCCAAGCCGGCGGAACGTCGCGGATTCGGCTCGCGGCTCATCGGCCGGGTGGTGGAAGGAGAACTTGGCGGTTCTCTCGAAACACGTTACCAAGACTCCGGTCTTGCCGTGGGGATCGCCATTCCTGAGGCTGCGTATGAGAGGGGCGTCGATGCTTTCGCAGAATAGATTCGCCCCGATTTCCGGCCTTTCGGTCTTCGTCATCGAAGACGAGAGCCTGGTGCTGGTGAACCTCGAAGACATGCTGGGCGAACTGGGCTGTACGCTCGTCGGCCCGGCCATGCGCCTCGATCAGGCCGAGGGTATGCTGGAGCAGGCGGCCAAGGCCGATATCGCGGTGCTCGACGTCAATATCGGCGGCAAGCCGGTGTTTCCCTTCGCCGAAAAGCTCGCCGCCAAGGGCGTGCCGCTGGTCCTTGCCACCGGCTATGGCCGCGACGGGCTGCCGGAAGAATGGCGCAAGATGACCGTGCTGGCCAAGCCCTACACCTTCGACGATCTCGCCGGCGCGTTGATGCGCGCCAAGGGCATCGAGTAGCGTCGCCGCAAGAGCGTATGCTACCGCTCCGGCCATGATCGAAGATTTCGAAATCGAACTGGGTGGCGCAGTGATCACCGGCGCCGAGGTTGGCGAAGGCCTGCCCGTCGTATTCCTCCATGCCGGCGTCTGCGACCATCGCATGTGGCACGGCCAGATGGAGGCCGTCGCCAATGCCGGTTTCCACGCGATCGCCTATGACCGTCGCGGCTATGGCGAGACCACCTCGCCCGACGAGACGTTCAGCCATCTCGAAGATCTCGAAGGCGTGCTCGACGCC
>DASWWF010000332.1:0-3066 GCA_036401035.1 Devosia sp. | reverse complement strand
ACGGGCCGTTGGGCAGCGTGAAGGTAGCGTCGATCACGGTTGCCGCCGTGGTCGCCACGGTGGCTTCACCGTGCGACCAGCGGAGCTGGTGCGTCTGCATGAATTTCCCCTCCCTTGGGATTGTTCTAGATAGCCTTGCCCTGCTCGCCGGCAAGGTTGCGGACAAACTGGATGGCGACGCGGCCCGAACGGGCGCCGCGCGTCGCCGACCACTCGATGGCCCGGGCGCGCAGCGTCTCGTCGTCGATGACGAGGCCATATTCGTCGCAATAGCCGCGGATCATGGCGAGATAGGTCGGCTGGTCGCAATTGTGGAAGCCGAGCCAGAGCCCGAAGCGGTCGCTGAGCGACACTTTTTCGTCCACCGCTTCGCCGGGCGTGATGGCGGTCGAGCGTTCGTTCTCGACCATGTCGCGCGGCATCAGATGGCGGCGGTTGGAGGTGGCGTAGAACAGCACATTCTCCGGCCGGCCCTCGAGCCCGCCATCGAGGATGGTTTTGAGCGACTTGTAACTGGTCTCGTCCTTGTCGAAGCTGAGATCGTCGCAAAAGACGATGAAGCGGGCGTCCGCCTTGGCGATGAGCCGCATCAGCCTGGGCAGCGCCTCGATATCCTCGCGGGCGATCTCGATGAGGATCAGCCGCTTGATGCCGGCTTCGCCCAGCGCGTTGATATGGGCGTGCACCGCCTTGACCAGCGAGCTCTTGCCCATGCCGCGCGCGCCCCAGAGCAGGGCGTTGTTGGCCGAAAAGCCGCGCGCGAACTGCAGCGAATTCTGCAAGAGGATGTCGGAGACGTCGTCGATGCCCTTGAGCAGCTTGAACGGCACGCGCGACACCTTCGCCACCGGCTGCAGCGAGCCCGAATTGGCGTCCCAGTGATAGGCGTCCGCCTCGCCCAGCAGCGGCTTTTCCGCAGTCTTTTCAGGCGCAAGCGCTTCGAGGCTCTGGGCAATCTTGGCCAGCGAGGCTGCGATGGCGGCCAGGGTTTCGTCGCTCATTTTATGCCGGAGTTCCGCGGCGATCGGGCCCCATTTGCCGCACTTGAATGCCTTTGCAATCGCGGGGGGCCAACTGTATAGTCCGCGCGATTTTGTGCCGGGTGGGACTGCCCATAGCCCGAAACGCGCCCTATATGGGGCAATCAACGGCGCTTTGACAAGCCGACAGCCAACTCGACCAAGGAGAGACGTTATATGTTCGTGACCGCCGCAATCGCGCAGGAAGCAGGGGCCGCCGCGCCATCCATGGGCGCAGGTGATCTGCTTATCCAGTTTGCGCCGATCCTGCTGCTCGTCGTTATTTTCTGGCTGCTGATCTTCCGTCCGCAGCAGAAGCGCATGAAGGCCCAGCAGGCCATGCTCTCGGCCATTTCGCGCGGCGACACCGTGGTCACCACCGGCGGCATCGTGGGCAAGGTCACCAAGGCCGTCGACGGCGAAGACCTGGAAGTGCAGATCGCAGAAGGCGTGCGCATCAAGGTTGTCCGCGGCATGATCGCGGATGTGCGTTCGAAGTCGACCCCGGTCAACGACAACGCTCCCGCCAAGGCCTAAAGGCTGGCGTCACAGCACCAAACGTCTTAGAAGCGCCCCCAAAAGGGCGCTTCGTCTTATTGCGCCATAGGCACACAGGACCAGTTCCAAATGCAGTTCACGCCGGTTCGCTCAGCGATCATCCTTGTTGTCGCGTTGCTCGGGCTTCTCTTCGCCGCGCCGAACTTCCTGTCCAAGGATCAGCTGGCGGGCTGGCCGGACTTCCTGCCCAAGCAGCCTCTGGTGCTCGGCCTCGACCTCCAGGGCGGCTCGCACCTGCTGCTCGGCGTCAACCGCGACTCGATCATCGCCGAGCGTCTGAAGACTCTGCGCCGCGACGTGCGCTCCAAGCTCGCCAATGAAGCCGGCATCGGCAACCTGATCACCACCGAAGCCAATGGCGTGGTGGTCGAACTCACCGACCCGGCCCAGCACGACGCCGCCATGACGGCGCTGCAGACGCTGCAGAACAATGTCAGCGCCGGTCTCCTCGCCGTCGGCGGCGTGCCCGAACTGGCCTTCGCCGATCGTCCGGATGGCAAGATCGCCGTGACCCTCACCAATGAGGGCGTCACCGAGCGCATGTCCTCGATCGTGGCGCAGTCGATCGAAGTCATCCGCAATCGTATCGACCAGGTCGGCACCACCGAACCCACCATTCAGCGCCAGGGCCAGGACCGCATCATGGTCCAGGTGCCGGGCTTCGAAGACTCGACCCGCCTCAAGGAACTGATCTCGCGCACGGCGCGCCTCACCTTCCACCTCGTCCATCCGACCATGACCGCGGCGCAGGCCGAAGCGCAGGGCATTCCCGCCGGCTACATGATCCTGCCCAGCGACGACGGCCAGGACGAGCTGCTCAACGAAAATATCGAGGTCGGCGGCGAGTCTCTGACCAACGCCCAGCCGGGCTTCGACCAGCAGACCGGCCAGTCGGTGGTCAGCTTCCAGTTCGATACCCGCGGCGCCGTGCTCTTTGGCCAGATCACCTCGGCCAATGTCGGCAAGCGTTTCGCCATCGTGCTCGACAACCGCGTCATCACCGCACCGGTCATCAACCAGCCGATCCCCGGTGGTTCGGGCCAGATCTCGGGTTCGTTCACGCCACAATCGGCCAATGACCTCGCCGTGCTGCTCCGCGCCGGCGCGCTGCCCGCGACCCTCGACATCATCGAAGAGCGCACGGTGGACGCGAGCCTCGGCGCCGACTCCATCCAGTCGGGCGTCACCGCCGGTATCGTCGCGGCCGCGGCCGTCATCCTCTTCATGGTGGTGGCCTACGGCCCGTGGGGCCTCTTCGCCAACATCTCGCTCTGCCTCAACATCCTGCTGCTGGTCGCCGGCCTCTCGGCGCTCGGCGCCACGCTGACGCTGCCCGGCATCGCCGGCATCGTGCTGACCATTGGTCTGGCGGTCGACGCCAACGTGCTGATCTACGAGCGCATCCGCGAAGAACTGCGGGCTGGCCGGTCGAACGTGGCTGCCATCAATGCCGGCTTCGAGCGGGCCTGGGGCACCATCATCGACTCGC
>DASWWF010000331.1:0-1977 GCA_036401035.1 Devosia sp. | reverse complement strand
GGTTTCGTGCGTCAGGCGGTTGTCGAGCACATGGTTGGGGGTGATGCGGAAGGCGAAGAGATCGTCGAGGCCGTAGGGCGCGTAGAGCGACAGCGTGTCGTCGGGCTCGAACCGGAGGGCGACGGCGTGGGGCTTGCTGGCAAAGCGGTCGACGCCCTCGGCGCTGGAGCGCAGCGGCGCGAAGGGCGTGCCGAAATGATCCTCGAACCAGAGATGCACCCGCGCCTGGTTGCGGATTTCGACCGGCACCGGCAGCCCGGCAAACACTGCGGCCCCGCGCCGGATCACCACGTCCTCGGCCTCGTAGCTCAGATCGCTGTCGTCCCAGTAGAAGAGGTCGACATCCTTGATGCCGGTATCGAGCGGTCGGCCGGTGAGTGCGTTCCAGACGGTGTTGTAGATGGCGCCCGAAACGATGCGCCAATCGCGGAGCGCCATGCCGCGCGCGCCCTCGAGCGCCGTCATCAGCAGCGGTGAGCCGCGCACGATGCTGAGCAGCGCCTCGGCCTGCTCCGCCGCCGGACGGCCGGCAAATCTCAGATGATCGGACATGGCGCGAGCCTAGCCGATTCCCGGCCGATGTCGCTCGACCGGGGCGCGGTGGGAACGATGCCATTGCCGGTTGAAAGGGACGAAATCCACTTTCCTGTCACATTCGGCCGGCATAGGGTGAGACAGCGGAAGACGCCAGCGAGTGGAGTCGCCCGCGCCCGGAATCCGGGCCTTACCCTCGACACCGCCACCACCAGCGGTGACAGAAAACGTTGCGGCAAGTCTTCACTCGGTAGCCCTCTGGGCGGCCGGGTGCTTCAGCATGCGTTAAGACATATTGCTGATGCCAAAGATTCACGCTAGAAAGCTGCCGTCGAATATTGCGGCCGACAGTTCGTGCCTGGCGAGTCACACGCGCCTGCTGACGTCACTACCCGAGAATTCGATTGGCCGGTCGTACCAATTGGGGTGGAGACCGACCACGGCAGACTGCGAGAGGGACTTATATGGCTACCGGCACTGTAAAATGGTTCAACGGTCAGAAGGGCTATGGCTTCATCCAGCCGGATGAAGGCGGGGCGGATGTGTTCGTGCACATCTCCGCGGTCCAGCGCTCTGGCCTCAACGGGCTCGATGAAGGCCAGAAGGTCAACTACGAGATCGTCAAGGACAAGCGGACTGGCAAGTCCGCTGCCGACAACCTGACCCCCGCCGGCTAAGGCAGGTCGGTTGACGTGATTTGAGGGCGTGGCCTGAGGGGGCCGCGCCCTTTGTGCTTTCGAGGCCAGGAACCCGCCGCTCGCGGTGGCGGGATGACGGGCCCTCAGCCGGCGGCTCGCGGCTGGCAGCTAGCCATTGTTGCCGTGGCCATTGCCGTTCCCGCCGCTGTTGCCACCGCCGTTACCGCCGCCATTGCCGGAATTGCCATTGCCCGAGCCGCTGTCGCTGGAGCCGGAATTGCCGTTGCCGCCATGGCCGGAGCCATCGCCCGAGTTGCCGTTGCCATTGCTGGGATGGTCGGACCCTCGGCCCTCCCAACGGGCGGCCCTCGTCTCCTCGCGCTCGGCCCTGGCGGCCTCGCGGGCGACCTTGTCGGCTTCCTTGGCGCTGGGGCCATCGGCCCGGGCGGCGGCATCGCCCCCCTTCCGCGCGTCGACGGGACTGCCATCGGCATTGCGGACGACCGGCAGCACGCCGGTGCCTGCGACCGTCAGCGGTGCCCCGGCGGCAGTGCCGGCGGATTGGCCGGCGACCACCACGGTCGATTGCCGCGTGTCGCTGTCCTTGACCGCGACGCTGCCGCGCTCGACCCTGACTTCAGCGGTCCGCTTGCCCGATGTGACGGTAAAGCGCGTGCCCTTGACCACCGCAGCCAGATGCGGAGTCTTGACCGAGAAATGTTGCACGGCCCGGACGTCGGCCTCGACGCTCACGGTGCCGAAGTCCTGCAGCACGGTGGTGTATTTGCGACCGGCACGGTCATGG
>DASWWF010000330.1:0-2856 GCA_036401035.1 Devosia sp. | reverse complement strand
TTCAATGGAGCGGCGGGGGCGAATGACGTGCCATTTGTCGCCGTCGACCAGCACCTCGGGCACCAGCGGCCGCGAATTGTAGGTTGAGGCCATCACCGCCCCATAGGCGCCGGCCGACATGATGGCGAGCAGGTCGCCCTCTTCGACGCCTTCGATAATGCGGTCCTTGGCGAGATAGTCGCCAGTTTCGCAGACCGGGCCGACGATATCGGCCTTCACCCGCGGCTTATTGGAATGCACCACCGGCTGCACGTCGTGATGGGCTTCGTAGAGCGTGGGGCGGATGAGGTCGTTCATCGCCGCATCGACGATCACGAAGGTCTTGTCGCCTTCCTTCACATACTCGACGCGGGTCACCAGGATTCCGGCATTGCCGACGATCAGCCGGCCCGGCTCCAGCACCAGCGTCAGCCCGAGCGGGGCGATGTGCTTGCGGACGATCTCGGCGTAGGCGGCCGGATCGGGCGGGGCTTCCTCGTCGTGGTGATAGGGGATGCCGAGGCCGCCGCCGACATCGACATGGTGCAGGTCGTGGCCGGCGGCGCGGAGGTCGCGCACGAGGTCGGCGAGCAGGGCGAAGGCGTTGTCGAAGGGCTGCATGTCGGTGATCTGGCTGCCGATATGCATGTCGACGCCGACCGCCTTCACTCCCGGCAGCGACGCTATCCGGGCATAAACGTCCCGGGCGCGGGCGTAAGGAATGCCAAACTTGTTTTCCTTCTTGCCGGTGGAAATCTTGGCATGGGTGCCAGCATCGACGTCAGGGTTGATGCGCACCGAGACCGGGGCGACCTTGCCCATCGACTGGGCGACGTCGCTCAGCCGCTCCAGCTCGGGTTCGCTTTCGAGGTTGAAGCAGAGGATGCCGAGTTCGAGCCCGCGCTTCATTTCGGCGACGGTCTTGCCGACGCCGGAGAAGACGATCTTGCTGGGCGGGATGCCGGCGGCGATGGCGCGTTCGAGTTCGCCGCCCGAGACCACGTCGGCGCCGGCCCCCTCGCGGCCGATCAGGGTCAGCACCGCCTGGTTGGAATTGGCCTTCATGGCGTAGGCGACCAGCGTATCGATGCCGGCGAAGGCCTCGCGCATCACCCGCACATGGCGGCGCAGGGTCGCGGCCGAATAGACGTAGAACGGCGTGCCGACCTTGCCGGCGAGCGCCGTCACATCGACATTTTCGGCAAAGAGCCGCTCATCGCGGTACTGGAAATGGTGGACCAACGCACGCCCCCGGAAACTGGTGGGATTTCCATATGCGAGAATATGCGTTTTCGGAAGCAAGACGTTCCGATGCGCTGGATCAGCATTGCCGATGGCACGGTTTTCCTGCACCGCCGCGCAAGATACTCACCGTGAGTTGGAGAGGCAGGCCTCAGGCCTGCGGATGCCGGGCGTCGATGCGGTCGGCGACGAGGGCCTGGAGTTTCCAGAGGTTGCGGTCGCGGATGCCGAGGCTTTCGAGGATGGAGACGGTCGAGAACAGGTATTCCGCCATCGAGCCGCGGAAGCCGCAGGCAGTCGCCAGCACATCGGCCAGTTGCTCGTCGCCGAGCCCGGCGACATAGCGCGTGGAGTTGCGGTCCATGGCGAAGGTCAGCGCCCGCTTGCTGCCGGCTTCGGCCGATACGTCGATCCAGCGCCATGGGAAGGCCGAGGGCACCATGCTCATTTCGCGGCGGATGAGCTTATGAAGTTCCGCCTCGAGCTCGGCCTCTGGCAGGCGGTAGACCACGCCCTTGCACTGGCCGCCGCGATCGAGCGCCATCATCAGGCCGGGCGTTTCGGCGCTGCCGCGGTAGCGATAGTCCCAGCCGAGGCAGAAGCGCCGGTGCCAGCCGCGCGCCGTCGCCAAGTGCTTTTCCTCGAACTGGGTTTCGGGGCGCCAGATCAGCGAGCCATAGGCGAAGAGCCAGAACGGCCCCGCCGGCCGCGTCGCCAGCATCTCGGCGACGATCTGGGCGAAATCCTCGTCCGTCGCCGGCCGGAAGCCATCGATCAGCTGCACGCCGGGATCGGGGATCTCGCGGCGCGTCAGGTCGACATGGCGCTGTGTCAGACGCATCGTGCGGGTCATGGGAGAAATTTGCGCAGGAGGAGGGGCGGGCGCAAGGGCCAAGTGCACCGGCCGGAGTGTCCCTCCCCCCTTGCGGGGGAGGGGCAGGGTGGGGGGTACGGGAGCCGGGGAAGGTGCCCGAAGCGCTGAGGAACGGCCCCAACGTCACTGGCCCATCTACCCCCACCCCTGTCCCCTCCCCGCAAGGGGGAGGGAGACCCGACTGAGAGTCTCGACCGGTCTTACTCCGTCGCGCCCTCGCCGTGGCCGCCGACGCGTTTGACCTTGCGCGGCTCGGTCTTGTCGCCGGTCAGCAGCTCCTTCCAGCGGGCAGCCTGGGCCAGCACATTTTCCGGCGCCGTGCCGCCATAGGACTTGCGGGACGCCACCGAGGCCTCGACCGACAGCACCTTGTGGATGCGGCTGTCGATGCGCTGGTCGATGAACTTGAAGTCCTCGATGGTCAGGCCCTCGAGGCCACAGCCCTTCTGTTCGGCCAGAGCCACGACCTGGCCGGTGATGTGGTGGGCGTCGCGGAAGGGGATATTGGCTTCGCGCACCAGCCAGTCGGCGAGGTCGGTGGCGGTGGAGAAGCCGGCGGCGGCCGAGGCGCGCATCTTCTCGCGGTTGGCGGCAAGGTCGCCGACCATGCCGGTCATCGCGGCCAGTGACAGGCTCAGAGAATCCAGGGCGTCGAAGGCGACTTCCTTGTCTTCCTGCATGTCCTTGGAATAGGCGAGCGGCAGGCCCTTCATCACCACGATCAGCGAGGTCAGCGCGCCGAGGATGCGGCCGATCTTGGC
>DASWWF010000329.1:0-3203 GCA_036401035.1 Devosia sp. | reverse complement strand
AGGCCGCTGCTCGGCGAGCGTGTCGCCGCCTATACGACGTTGGCGGTGGTGACCTTCGACGACAAAAAGAGCGCCCAGTACGGCTTCTATCGCCAGGCCGACCGCGCCTTCACCCGCGAAGGCCTGATCGCGGCGCTGCCGCCAGCGCTAGAGGTGTTCCAGTTCGGCGCCTTCTGCCCGATCGAGCCCGAGGATGCGGAGGCGTGGCTCGCGGTCGCGGCCGAAGCGATCAAGCGCGGCGCGACGGTGACGATGGACCTCAATGTGCGGCCATCGCTGGTGTCCGACTTTGCCGGGTACAAGGGCCGGCTCAACCGCTGCATCGACATCTCGCATGTGGTGAAGATGTCGATCGAGGATATCGCCACGCTCGAGCAGAACCGCGCCGTGCGCGCCACCGAGCTGACGCCGGCCGATGTCGAGGCGCTGGTGACGAAATATGTCGCCGATTTCCTGGCGCGTCCTACGGTCGAACTGGTGGTCATCACCTTCGGCGACGAGGGCAGTCGCGCTTTCACCAAGTCGGGTTCGGCCAAGCAAGGCGTGCACAAGGCAGTGCCGTTCGGTGATACGGTCGGCGCCGGCGACACGCTGATGGCCGCCGTGCTGACGCTGCTCAACGATAAGGGCAATCTGAAGCCGGGCAAGCTGCGCGCGATGGACGATGCGGCGCTGTCGCAGATGCTGCGCTTCGGCGCCGTCGCCGCCGGTCTCAACTGCCAGTTTGTGGGCTGCCACCCGCCGACCCGCGCCGAGGTGGATGCGGTGCTGGCGGGCTGAGATGCGCACCCCGGCCGAGCAGTAGACCTCACCATGAGGGCTCTGGTGGCACGGGAGGTTAGCCCCCCGCCCCCTGATACTTGTTGATCCCGTATCTCCAGAACAACCCGGCCAGTCCCGCCCGCACCGGCCCGGCCAGCAGTGCCGCCGGTGCCGCCCAGTCGCCGAGCAAGGGGACCGGCTTGCCGAGCAGCACGGCGGTCGGGACGGCGGCCATGAAGGCCAATGGGATGATCGTCAGCATGACGCCCTGAATGGCGGCGGGGAAGATGTTGAGCGGATAGCGCGACAGTTCCCAGAAGCCGAAATAGAGCGAATAGAGGTGGTTGGAGCGGGTCCAGACCAAAGCCGTGGCGCCGATCATCGTCATGATCGCGGTGGTGAGCATGGCGGCGCTCAGAAGGCTCGCGGCGAAGTAGAGTATGGTCCCCGGCGACCACTGCACCTCGACGTTCAGCAGTGCCCAGACCATCAGTGTCACCCCGAGGATGACGTGGCTGGCGTAACCGGCATTGAAACGTGAAAAGATGAGGTAGAGCCAAGGGCTCATCGGCCGGATCAGCATGACATCGAGCGTGCCGACGCGGATATGCTCTTCGAGGTCGCGCATCTGCGTAAAGCTCATCGATGCGCCGATCGAGTAGCTCAGCATATGAAACGAGTAGAGCAGCGCCAGGTCGGCCCAGTTCCAGCCGGCCAGCGTGTCGAAGCGGGCAACGAGGATCCACAGCACCGCGAAGGACGAGCCATAGGTGATGATCTGGGCGATGCGATCGATCCAGAAGGCGCCGCGATATTCCATCTGGCCGCGGATGTTCATCAGCATCAGCACGGGGATCAGCCGCAGCTGGCGCACCCAGTCGGCACGGGGCGAAGCGTCGGCCATCGTCAGCCTCCCTGCACGATGACGCGGGTGGAGGCGCGGCGCCAGAGCCAGGCGACGCCCAAGGCGAGCAGCGCGGCCCAGCCGAGCCCGATGCCGAAATAGAGCAGGCACTCCATCGGTGGCAGCCGCCCCAGCCAGATCGCCGCCGGATAGTAGACGATCCAGGCGAAGGGCAGGTGGGCGCCGATGGTGCCGAAGGGCTCGGGGAAGAACCAGAACGGGATGAGGCTGCCCGAGAGCAGGTTGATGAAGGCCTGCATCAGCCATTCGAGCGAGAACGAGGTCAGCAGCCAGAACGAGATCAGCCCGAACAGCGCCGAGATCAGGCAGACGATGGCATAGCCCAGCAGCACATAGGCGACGAACATCACGCCATCGAAGAGGCTCGCCGGCGGCAGCATGCCATAGACGAGGGCGACGACGATCACCGTGGGCACGACGAGGATGACCAGCCGATAGGCGGCGCGGCCGAGTTCGCTGGCGATGATATAGAGTGGGAAGCTCACGGGTTTGAGCAGCCACACCGCGACATCGCCGGTCTTGAGTGCGTGGCCGATGGAACTGATGATCACCTCGTAGCGGATGGCGCCGGTGATGACGCCGCCGAGCAGCGCGTAGGTCACCATCTGAATGAGGCTGACGTCGCCGATGGCGGCGGCGCTGGCACCGGCATAGATGGCCAGCCAGATGGCGACGCGGGCGAACACCTGCACCAGCTTGCCGAACATGTTGGCCCAGACCTCGTTGCGGTAGGCGAGCTGGGTCAGCACGGCGCTGCGGGCAAAGGCGAGATAGACGTTCACGTCGCCGCCGCCACGGCATTGCGGCGCTGGTAGAAGGTGCGGATCACCTCCTCGATATTGGGCTCCTCGACGGCGATATCCTTGAGGTCACGGCCGTTGCCGACCTCGCCCAGCACGTCGACCAGCGACACCTCCTCGCGCTCGATGAGGTAGTGCTTGAGCAGGCCCTCGTCGGCGGTGAGCGTCGCCGTAGCCAGCGGCAGCGGGCCAGGGTCGGCGCCGAATTCCAGCGTCAGCCGCCGGCTCGAGCCGAGCGCCGAGCGCAGCTTTTTCAGCTCGCCGTCGAAGATCAGCCTGGCATTGTCCACCATGATCAGCCGCGGGCAGATGCTCTCGATGTCCTGCAGGTCGTGGGTGGTGAGGATGATGGTGACGCCGCGCTCGCGGTTGACCTCGGCGAGGAACTTCCGCACCGCATCCTTGGCGACGACATCGAGCCCGATGGTCGGCTCGTCTAGGAACAGCACCTTGGGGTCATGCAGCAGCGCCATCACCATCTCGCAGCGCATGCGCTGGCCGAGCGAGAGCTGCCGCACCGGCCGGTCGAGGAAAGTGGTGAGGTCGAGCAGCGCGCAGAACCGCTCGAGATTGTCGCGGTAGCGCGGCGCGGCGATGTCGTAGATACGCCGGTGCAGGTCGAAGGAATCGCGCACCGGCAGGTCCCACCAGAGCTGGCTGCGCTGGCCGAAGACGACGCCGATCTGCCGGGCGATCTCGCCGCGCTTTTCATGCGG
>DASWWF010000328.1:0-3031 GCA_036401035.1 Devosia sp. | reverse complement strand
ACGGTGCCCTGCTCGTCGATGGCGCTGGCGCCAATGATCGCGGCGTCGAACTTGAAACGCCGGCGACTCTCGTCGCTCATGGTGAGGACCGAAGAGTCCTTGTTGCGTACATAGCCACCATAGACATAGACCGTGGCGTCGGTATTGAGTGCGCAGGTATGCGCCACCGTCAGGTTTGGGGTGGCGATCAGGATTCCGGGATGGCGTTCGACCACTTCGTGCAGGCTGTCGAAGGTGGTGCCGAGGCCGACGAACACCGTGGCGTCGGGGGTGAGGAATTCGTGGAGCGCCTGAACCAGCCGGCGCTTGACGCCGACCAGCGTCGCCTCGCGCTCGTCATGCCCATGTCGCGCTACGCCCGGTGAGGCAAAGGCTGCGCCGAACCCCTTCTGCAGCAGGCCCAGTTCCTCGAGCGTGCGCAGGTCGCGACGAATGGTCTGATGGGTGACGTCGAACTCCGTGGCCAGCGCCGCGACCGAGACGGCGCCCTGAGACCGGACCGCGTCGAGAATCGCCGATTGCCGACCGGTGATAGCCGGGCGATCGGCTCGAGGCTGGCTGGCAAAGCGCCTGTGGCCGCCCGTCACCTCAGTCTCACGCCAAGATAGGTGCGGTCATCGGTAAGTGCCACCGCGGTGGTCCCCTTTGTGCTGATATAGCGGTCGATCTTGTGCGGATCGGCCGCCTCTACGGCTCGAAACGACTCTTCCCACTGGCCCACACCAAACCCCTTCGCCGGCTCGAAATAGCCATCCGAGAAGAGCTCGAGCGTGTCAATCTCGTCGAGGGCGTAGCTGCGGTGTTCGATATAGCGGTCGGGCACATGGAAGCCGTCGAGCCCGCCATAGCCGAGCACCTTGTCGGTGACGTTCTGGAACTCGCCCTGCCCATGCTCGATGCCGTGCTGGATGAGCAGCATGAGTTCCGCCTCCGGAGCATCGGGGAGGTGCAACCGGCACGCCGCCAGCGCCCGGCGTTCGATTTCGGCGATCACCTCGGGATCGGCCGATTCATTGGGTGCGACCTGATGCTGCGTGCCGCGCCAGGTCAGGTAGCCCGCGAGTTCGTCGGCGCGCTGTCTGGGGAGCCCCTTGGCCTCGAAGTAGCGCCATGCCTCGCGACGCAGGATGGCGGTGACGTCGTCGAGCGGCTTGAGGACCCAAAGCAGATCGTCGCCATTGACCCGGATACCGCTGTCGCCGACCGCGACGATCTCGAGCCTGTCTTGGATCTGCAGCGCCGCCACGATGGTACAGCCGGCCCGGATCTTCCAATCCGCTTTAACGGCCGAGAGGGCACCCTCCTGGTCGTAGGCGGCATGGAGGGCCTCAGTGAGGTAGTCGATGAACGACCGGGGACCGGCCCAACTGTGCCCGCCGCCGTGGAGCCTTGGGGCCTGTTGCTCGATGAGAAACCGCTCACTGGCGCGCTTGACGATGCGGGAGGCGAACTGCCCCGACAACATGCCGGCATAGCGAGTGCCGTTTCGATCGGTCACGCCATCGATGACCGCAAAGCCGGCGCCGGGGATCGCAACGAAGCTGTCTTCATTGGCTTCCGGCTGACCATATTTTTTCCCTTGCGAGAATGCTTCGATGAGCATGTTCCGCTGTCCGGTCAGATTGAAGCGCGGGACCGGTGGCCCCGCGCGATGTGAGTTGTGAAAGGCTTACTCGCCGATGGCCTTGCGCCACTCGGCCAGCACGGCATCAGCGCCGCCGAAGTCGCTCAGCGGCTTGACGTTGATCAGGGTGAGATCAGCGAGGTTGGGCGTGCCTGCCGGGCCCGCCACATCGGTGCGCACCGAGCGGCGACCAATGTCCTGAGAGAGCTTCTCCTGGGTCGACTTGGACATGGCCCAGTCGATGAACTTCTTGCCGCCTTCGGGGTTCGGAGCGCCCTTGACCAACGCCACGCCGTCCGGGGTGGCTGCGGTGCCGTCGGTGAGATGCACGATCGAGATCGGTGCGCCGCCCTGCACATATTCGAGGGCATTGTCTTCGAGGGTCAGACCCATAGCGGTTTCACCGTCGGCGACGAAGCGCGGCACGGCACCCGACGAGTCAGTGAAGACGAAGTTCGCGGCGATCTCCTTGTATTTGTCCCAGCCCTGGTCACCGAAAGCGGTGAGCACCGTGGTCAGCTGCTGCATGGCCGAACCCGAACCGTCGGCACGGGCAGACGCGATCTGGCCCTTCCACTTGGGATCGGCGAGTTCTGCCCAGGTCTTGGGCGCGCTGTCGAGCGGCTGCAGATCGGTGTTCACGGCAAGCACGTAGACCACTGCGGTATAGGGGGTCCAGGCTGCATCCTTGATGAACTGCGGGTCGATCTTGTCCGCCTCGGGCGGCGTATAGGGCTCCAGCAAAGGCGCCAGCTCGGTCAGCGAGCTGCCCGAGATGGACCAGATCACATCGGCCGCCGGCGCGCCGGATTCGGCCTGCACGCGCTTCATGATGTCGCCCGAGCCAAGCTTGACCACTTCGGCTTTCAGGCCTGTCTCCTGCTCGAAGATCGGCAGCAGCGTGTCGACGATCGATGACTTGTGTGCGGTGTAGATGGTCACCGCCTTGTCCTGGGCCAGGACAGGCGTCAAGGCCGTACCGAGCACCAGCCCGGCGGCGAGACCCAGGAATGTACGTTTGCGAATGTTCATTGGCGTTCCTCCCGCTCGTTTTCGATCATTTTGCGATCGGGTTGATAGTCGCGCTACAAAAAGAATGTTGCAATACGAAAATTCGGCTGCTCATCTGGACAGGCGGAGGAAGCCAATAGAGGGTGGGGCAATGACGTATCTGACGGTCCAGAACGCGGTGAAGCGGTTCGGCCCAAACTTTGTGGCGCTGAATGACGTCTCGATCGCGGTGGACAAGGGTGAGTTCTTCACCCTTCTGGGCCCATCGGGTTGCGGCAAGACCACACTGCTGCGCTCGATCGCCGGCTTCAACGACCTCACCTCGGGCAGCATCACCCTCGATGGCGGCAACCTGCGCATCGTGCCGCCGCACCAGCGTGACATCGGCATGGTGTT
>DASWWF010000327.1:0-2267 GCA_036401035.1 Devosia sp. | reverse complement strand
TCCTTGCGGATGCTCTCGGGCATCTCGCGGCAGTCGCAGTTGGCGGCGTGCGCGAGGTGCCAGTCGATACGGTCCTCCATCGTCGGCTTGGGCGGCATCGGGTGGGTGAGGTGCCACTCGCGGTTGATGGCCATCAGAGCCTCCTTGTCTCAAACCGTCTCGGGCAGGGCCGCCGGCGCAGCCCGCGGCGGCGCATCGCGGCCCCAGCGGCCAATGGCGAGGACGCCGAAGGCGCCGAAGCCGAAGGCGAGCAGCACGAGCGTGACCAGCCAGCCGAGCACCGGCACCATGCCGATGAACCCGGCGATGACAACCGCCGCGACGAGCACGCCGACGCGCTTGAGGTTGGTGTCGATCTTGACGAGCGCCCTCGCCACCTTGCTGCCAACGAGATAGGCGCCGGCAAGATAGGCCAGGGTCCAGGCGATGGCGACGAAGATCAGCACGAAGGGCAGCAGGAAGAGGCCCACCACGGTCATCGCGAAAACCGGCACCAGACCGACTACCGCAGCGAGAACGAGGATGCCCAGGCCGAACTTGCGGAACGGGCGGGTCTCCATCGCCCCTTCGAGCGCGAGAACCAGCCGCGTGCCAAGGGTGATGAAGAGCAGGCCGACGACGCAGAGCAGCAGCCACCAGATCCCTGTCGCCCAGACGGCGGGCCAGATGCCCCGGACCACGTGCTCGGCGGTCTTGCCGGCCTGACCGGCATAGTCCGGCGCAACCAGTTGGGTGAAGCTGACGCGGTCGGCGGCGGCAACCGTCGCCGGCACTGCGATTTCGCGTGGTGCCTGGATCAGCACCTTGCCGGTAACCTTTGCGGCCGGGCCGAAGACGAGGTTCTCGCCGAAAAAGCTGAGATCGCCGGCAACCTCGGTGTCGAGGGTCAGCGTCTGCGCCGTGACCAGCGCAGAGCCGCCCACCGGCGCCGAGAGGGTCACTGTTGCGCCGGCAAGCCGGACATTGCTGCCGATGGTGGCGGGGCCGCGGATGGCGATTGAATTGCCGAAGGCGGTGACGTCGCCGCCGACGGGGGCCGTGAGGTTGACCGCCTGCCCGGCGGCATAGAGGTCGCCCGATATAGCCGCGTCGCTGGCGACGTTGAAGCCAGCCAGGTGTGCGTCGCCGGTCACCGCCGCCTTGAGGGAGACATCAAAGCCGGCCGCGAAGGCATCGTGCGTTGCGGGCTCGGAGACGCTGGCCACCTGACCGGCAACGAATTGGTCGCCCCCGAAGGCCAGCCGTGCCTCGTCGGCCTGGCTCGTGCCGGGAAGCAGGAGAAGCAACGCGACGAGCAGTCCAGATGGAATTCGCATAGTTACCTCCAAAGGTGGTTGCGCGGGCGCCTCTGCGCCCAGTGTCACTGCGCCACGTAGCCGCCGTCGACGAGGTGGTAACTGCCAGTGATGAACGTGGCTTCGTCGGAAAGCAGGAAGCAGGTCAGCGCCGCCACTTCCTCGGCCGTTCCCAGCCGCCCGATCGGATGCAGCCCGCGGATATAGCCGAGGGCGGCTTCGTCGAGGTTTTTCGACAGCATCGGCGTATCGATGAAGCCGGGGCCGACCGAATTGATGCGCACGCCCTGCTTGGCATATTCCATCGCCGCCACCTTGGTGAGGCCGACGACGCCGTGCTTGGCCGCCACATAGGCGGGTGAATTGGCGAAACCGACGGAGCCCAGGATCGAGGCCATGTTGACGATGGCGCCGCCGCCCGAGGCGAGCATGGCCGGGATTTCGTAGCGCAGGCCATAAAAGACGCTGTTGAGGTTGACGTCGATCACCTTCTGCCAGCCTTCGAGCGGATAGGCGCCGGTAGGGGCCGCCGGTCCGCCGATGCCGGCATTGTTGACCGCGAGGTGGAGGCCGCCATAGGTGCGCTTGGCGGTCTCGACCATCGCCTCGACTTCGAGCGCGTCGGCGACATTGACCTCGAGGGCCGTAGCCTTGCCGCCGTCCGCCTTGATGCGGGTTGCCACGTCCTCGGCGCCGGCAATGTCGAGATCGGCGAGCACCAGCCGGGCACCCCCCTGCGCCAGCGCTATGGCAACGGCGGCGCCGATGCCGGATGCCGCGCCGGTGACGATGCCGACCTTGCCGTGAAAATCGTAAGCCATGCAGAACTCCTCAAGCCGGGGTGAAGTGGGAGCCGAGGAAGTAGGGCCAGACGATGAGGCCAAGCAGGCCCATCCAGAAATCCAGCTTCAGATAGCCGATAGAGAACAGCCACCCGGCGAACCAAAGGGCGCCGAGCGAGGTGTGCTGCGT
>DASWWF010000326.1:0-4096 GCA_036401035.1 Devosia sp. | reverse complement strand
GTGCCGACGCTGGATGGCTCGGTGGAACTCTCGATCCCGCCCTCGGTCAACACCACCAAGGCGTTGCGACTGAAGGGCAAGGGCCTGCATGGCGAGGGCGACCTCTATGCCAGCCTCAAGGTGGTGCTGCCCGAGAACGGCGATCCGGACCTCGAAAGCCTGATGCGGTTCTGGCGGGACCAGAAGCCGTACAAGGTCAGGGACTAGCCGCTGTCGCCCATAGCGCGAGGGTAGCGCCGCAGAGCAAACCGGGATATGCACAACCGACCGACGGTCGGTCTGTGGAGGTGGCTCATGCGCATAGCGATCCAGACGATGGGTACGCGCGGCGACGTGCAGCCCTATATCGCCCTCGCCAGGCAGCTGGTGGCGCGCGGCCATGCGGTGCAACTGGCCGGGCCCGATCAATATGCCGGCCTGGTGGGTGGGCATGGGATCGACTTCCATGCGCTGCCTGCAGAATTCCTGGCGCTGATGGAAACGCCCGAAGGCAAGGCGGCCCTTGCCGGCGGGGAGGGCTTTGCCGCCGGGTTCAAGCTGCTCAAATATGTGCGGCCGATGATGCGACGGCTGTTCGACGCCGAGTGGGCGGGTCTGGCGGCATTCCGCCCCGAGGTGATCGTCCATCATCCGAAATCGATCGTTTCGCCGCTGGCTGCCGCGGCGCTCGAGGTGCCGCTGCTGCTCGCCAGTCCCTTGCCCGGCTTCACCGCGACATCGGCCTTTCCCACGCCGATGCTGCCGTTTCGGTCGCTGGGGCCGCTCAACCGGCTGAGCCACGGGCTGATGGCCGGCTCGGGGGCGCTGATCTTCGGCAAGGAACTCCGGGCCTGGCAGAGCGAGACTTTGGGCCGGATGCTGCGGCCACGGGCGCCAGCCGGAACGCTCTACGCTTACAGCCGGCATGTGCTGCCGGTGCCGGCGGACTGGGGCGACGATGTCGCGGTGACCGGCTACTGGTTCCTCGATCAACCGGACTGGCAGCCGGACGCGGCGCTGGGCGATTTCCTCGCGGCGGGCGAGAAGCCGGTCTATGTCGGCTTCGGCAGCATGCCCGGACTCGATCCCGAGCGGATGACCGCCCTGATCGCAGCGGCGCTGCAAGCCTGCGGCAAGCGCGGCCTGCTGTTGCGGGGCGGCGGCGCCCTGGGCGACGTGCCGGCAGACGGCAACCTCCACATCGTCGACGGGGCGCCGCACGACAGGCTGCTGCCATTGGTGGCGAGCGCCATCCACCACGGCGGCGCAGGGACCACTGGCGCGGTGTTGCGCGCCGGCCTGCCCAATGCGATCTGTCCGTTCTTCGGAGATCAGCCGTTCTGGGCGCGGCGGGTGCAGGAGCTGGGCGTGGGCGCGGCGCCCCTCGACCGCAGGGCGCTGACCGTGGACGCGCTGGTGGCCGCGATCCGCGCCATGGATGATCCCGACATGCGGCAACGGGCCGTTGCGATGGGCGAGGCGATCCGCGCCGAAGACGGACCCGCGGCGGCGGCAGGTTTCATCGAGGCCCGGGTCGGCGCTTAGGCCGCGTGGCGGTCCAGCAACTCGACCGCACGACGCAAGGCCGCGAGACAGACCGGGTCGATGGCGGAGCCCGCCATATCGGACATGATGGCGAGTGCCTTGGAGACCGGCATGGCCGGACGGTAGGGGCGATCGGCGGTCAGGGCATCGAAGATGTCGGCGGTCGTGACGATGCGGGTCTCGAGTGGCAGTTGCTCGGCGGTCAGGCGGCGCGGATAGCCGGTGCCGTCGAGCTTTTCGTGGTGGGTGGCGGCAATACGCGCCAGATCCGCGAACGCGGCAATGCGCGACAGGATGGTCTCGCCCAGCTCGGGGTGGCGCTTGATCTCGTCGAACTCGGCATCGTCGAGCTTGCCGGGCTTGTCGAGCACCTGGTTGGAAACCCCGAGCTTGCCGATATCGTGCAGCAGCGCAGCGCGCTTGAGCCAGCGGCGGCGATCAGCCGACAGGCCCATGGCTTCGGCGATCATGTCGGCAAAGAGCGCGACACGGTCGGAGTGGCCGGACGTGTAGGGGCTCTTGGAGTCGACCACCTTGGCGAAGCCGGCGGCGACGTCGTCGAGATAGTCGTCGTCGATGGTGATGACCAGTTGCACCGGCTCGAGGGCCAGCACGCGCGCTTCGACATCTGCGGCGCCGAGACCGACCCAGAAATTGGGATCGCCGGCGATATCCTCGAAGACATCGACCAGATTGGGATCGAACCAGATCCCCTTGCGCTGGCGGACCTCGCGCATGGCATCGCGGGGGCCGCCGGAGGTGTAGAACACGTCGATGACCTGGGCGAGCAGAGCGATCCGCGCGCCCAGCGAGATGGATTCGCCTTCGAGGCCAAGGGGTTGGCCCTTGCCGTTCCAGTGTTCATCGAGATCGAGAATACCTTGCGCCACGGTCTCGGAGAACCGCATCTGGCGGGCGATGTCGGCGCCGCGATGACAGCGGGTCTCGATCAGCTCCCGGGCGATCTCGCCGCCATTGCGGACGATGTTGACGACGGCACGGAAGCGTTCGGCGAGGCTCTCCTTCATGCCGGTGTGGCTGAGGATGAAGCCCAGCAGTTGCGGCAGCGTGTGGTCGATGAACTTGTAGTCGGATTTGAACTGCAGGTCGTTGGCCAGATAGAGCTGGCAGAGGCGCGCCGCGTTGCTGGAACAGCCGACATCCTTGAGGAGGAGCGTGTAGTAGAGATCGGAGAGCGCCGCATCGTCGAGGCCGATGGCGCGGCCCACATGCATGCCGATCCAGCAGCAGCGAATGCTGTGCCCCACCGGCTGACCCTCGGTGATGTCGAGCGCATAGCTCAGCGCGCCGACGATTTCGGCGAGATGGATGTTCTGGGCCTGACCGGTGCTCATGCCCGCAAAGGTGCGGGGATATTCCCTAACGAGTGGTTCTGGGAGCGATCACGATTCGTGGCGTGGCGCCGCAGCGCGCTTCAGGCGATCGTTGATGGCTTCGCCGAGGCCGGTCGGCGGGATGGGTGAGACGGCGATTCTGGAATAACCGCTATCGAGTTGATGCAACATGGAAAAGAGGTTGCGGGCGGCTTCGTGGAGGTCGCCCGTGGGGCTCAAGTTCAAGGTGAAGTCGCCGGGCCCGAGGCCGAGGGAGGCTTCGCCGGGGGCGACGGTTCTGGCGTTGAGGCGGAGCGTGGCGTTGGGGGCGTAGTGGCTCGCCAGCATGCCGGGGGCGGCGACGGCGGAGCCTTCGACGGCAATGGCGATGGGCCGGCCGATGGCGCGTTCCGCCTCGTCGCGTGGAAGGGCGCCGGCGCGGAGCTGGGTGACGGTATCGCCGGTGACGGCGAGGATGGTGGATTCCACCCCGGCCGCGCAGGGGCCGCCATCGAGGACGGGCACCCTGCCCCCGAAACCGTGGACGACCTGTTCGGCCGTCGTGGGTGAGAGCTTGCCTGACGGATTGGCGGATGGGGCGGCGAGCGGGCGGCCGGCGGCGCGGATCAGGTCGAGCGCCAGAGGATGAGCCGGGATGCGGATCCCGACGGTGTCGAGGCCGGCGGTGACGATGTCGGAGACATTGGCGCCGGGCCTCTTGGGCAGCACCAGAGTCAGCGGACCGGGCCAGAAGGCGGCCAGTTTTCTGGCCAGCGGCGAGAACTCCACCAGCGTCTCGGCCATGGCCAAATCGGCGACATGGACGATCAACGGGTTGAAACGCGGGCGGCCCTTGGTCTCGTAAATCTTGAGGACGGCGTCGGAATTGGTGGCGTCGGCGCCGAGGCCGTAGACGGTCTCGGTGGGGAAGGCGACGACATCGCCGGCCCGCAGCAGCGCCGCAAGGTCCGAGATTTCTGAGGGTTTCCGGGCGCCAGACATGGCGCGTGTTTGACAAGGCGTTTGGGCCGCGTCAAGAAAGCTTCACATGTGGCGGTCCGGAGAGCGATGACCACCCTACTCGTCAGCCAGCGCAATTTCGAAAGCCACGTGACGCCCACCGGGCATCCCGAGCGACCCGAACGGCTGCGGGCGATCGAGGCAATGATGAGCCGGCCTGAGTTCGCCACGCTGGCCCGCAAGGACGCGCCGAGCGGCGATCTCAACCTCGCGGACCT
>DASWWF010000325.1:0-10912 GCA_036401035.1 Devosia sp. | reverse complement strand
GTGCCGATCTTCATCATGCTGGTGCTCAACTTCGTGGTCGGGCGTATCGCCGACCGCGCCGACGACTGGCGCCGGGTGATCGTCATCGGCGCGTTCCTCGGGGCGGTGTTTCCGTTCGGCCTCTTCTTCGTCGACGAGTTCTGGGGCTACCTGCTGTTCTGCACGCTGGCCGCCATCCCGATCGCCTCGATCGGGCCAGTGCTCGATGCGGCGACCATGCGTATGACGCGCCGCAACGGCACCAGCTACGGCCCGCTGCGGGCAGGCGGCACGGTCGGCTACCTGATCGTCATCGCCATGACCGGCTATCTCGTCGCCTGGTTCGGCGGCGGCATCTTCCTCTGGCTCTTTGCCGGGGTGAACGTGCTGCGCGCGCTGGTCGGCTTCTGTCTCCCCAACTTCCGCGCCGCCAGGGACGAGAGCGAGCATGTTGGCCCGGCCGCGGCCGGCGCCAGGCACATGCTCGAAGTCATGAAGCCGTGGTTCCTGCTGCCGCTGGTGGGCTGGGCCATGGTGTTCGGCACCCATCTCCTCCTCAACGCTTTCCAGGCGCTGGTGTGGAAGGAGCAGGGGCTGGGCGAAGAGATGATCGGCCTCCTGATCACCGTCGGCGCCATCAGCGAGGCCATCGTCTTTTTCGCCTTCGCCAAGTTCGCCAAGCGCTTCACCGCCCGCTCGCTGATTCTGATTTCGGCGCTGGTTTCGGTGGCGCGCTGGATCGCCATGGCGTTCTCGCCGGGCGTCGAGATCCTCTTTGGGCTGCAACTGCTCCACGGCATCACTTTTGCGCTCGGCTATATCGGCTGCGTCTCGTTCATCGCCAACTGGACCAGCGAGGACATCGCTGCCGAGGCGCAGAGCTTCTTCCAGGTGCTGCAGCAGGCCATGTCGGTGATCGTCATCCTGGGCTTCGGAGCACTTCTTGAGCCATTGGGCGCAAAGGGTTTTTTCGCGTCGGCGGCTTTCGCACTGATCGGCGCGGGACTAATCTGGTTGTCCTTGCGGATGCAGCAGCCCAAGCGAGTCTAGTTACCGTTCTGGGCCCGACAGTTCCTCCCGCGGGGGAAGGAAGAGGGTGGCGGTACAGCGTCAACTGACCGGCTCCGGCCGGCATTGCTGCCACCCTCAACTACTAGCGAGGTCAGCGCGCCAATGATGCTCGACCAGCTCCCGCTGCAGTTCCGGGACGTCCGCTACAATGGCGAGCGCTCGCCGCAGGCTGGGGCCGGATTCTGCGACGGCGCCAACTGTCAGCATTTTGCCTATGAACTGCTCCGCCACTTCGGCCGAACCGTTCCCGACTTGTGGTCGAGCGACCTCTGGGAGAGTCCGGGTTCCGCTCGCGTGGCTGCGCCATTCGAGCCGCTCGACCTGTTGCTCTTCAACCGCACGCCCGATCCCTATGGCGCGCATCTCGCCGTCTTCGTTGGTGACGGGCAGGCCATCCACCTGTCCCGCAAGGTCGGTCTCCCGGTCGTCTGGCCGGTCGAGGACTTCCTCAAGCTTCCGGAATACGCCGTACTGATCGGCGGCAAGCGCTACACCTGAGCCAAAGAAAACGGCCCCGAGGTTTCCCGCGGGGCCGTGGAGTGTGACGCTTTGGAGGTCTCTTAGCTGACCCGGCCGCTGGCATGGGCCAGCATGGTGTAGACCTTGCCGCGATCGGACAGCAGGAACTCGCGGGCCGCTGCCGCCGGGTTCGGAGCCTGCGCCGCCTGCTGCAGCAGCTGCTCGAACTCGCCCATATAGGTCGCCGAGGTCTTGGCGAACTCGGCATCGGCCTGCAGGCGCTTGCGCACCTGGTCGTAGGTGCCCTGGCCCGAGAGCGTGTAGATGCGGCGCGAGAAGACGTTCTGCTCGCCGGCCTGGTAGCGGGCCCAGGCATCGGCCAGGGCGCTCTGGTCCATCGAGCGGGCGATCTCGTCGGTGAGGTTGGTGAGGTTCGGCTGGGCCGGGGCGGCAGCGGGAGCGGCCGTCGACTGGGCCGTGGCCGAAGCGTTGCGCAGCACGTCGCGGAGCCAGCCGCCACCTTCCTCGGTCTTGGCGGCGGCAGCAGCGGCCGGCGCCGGGGTCGGAGCAGGGGCCGGGCGAGCCGGAGCGATGGTCGCGGCGGCAACCGGGGCCGGCTGCGGGGCTGGACGCGGGGTCACCGGAGCGGGAGCCGGGCGGACCGGCTCGACGCGGGCGGCAGGCGCCTCACGCACGGGCTCGGGACGCGGCTCCTCGCGGCGTTCTTCACGACGCGGGGATGGCGGCGGCGAGCGGCGGCCGTCGTTGAGGTCGTGCGTCGCCGGCTGGGCGCGGACGATGGCGTTGAGTTCGGAGAGCGCTTCGATCTGCTCGGCCACGACACGGCGCATGGCGGCGGCGCTGGCGCGGGTCTCCTCGGGCAGCTCCATGACGCCGCGAGCCAGTTCCGAGCGGGTCGATTCGAGTTCCGAACCCACTTCCTTGGCGGTGGCGCGCATGGCGGTGGCGGTCTCGTTGAAGCGCTGGGTGGCTTCTTCGAGGGCCTGCTGCATTTCGAGGATCATGGTCTGCTGCGTCTGGCGCAGGGCATCGGCCGCTCGGTCGCTCTCGGCGCTGGCGGTCGAGGTGAACTGGCCGAGCTGGCTCGCCACCTTTTCCGACGTCGAGCCGAGGGCGGCTTCGAGCAGGTTGGTGGTCTGGCTGAGCGCACCCTGCATCTGCTCGGTCGAGGACGACAGCGCCGTCTGCACGCGGCCGGTGGTGTCTTCGAGGGCCGACTGCACGCGGTTGGTGGTGTCGTTGAGCACGGTTTCGAGCTTGGCGGTGGTCTGGTCCAGCGCGCCTTCGAGCTTGGACGTGGTGTCGCTGAGCGCGCCTTCGAGCCGAGCGGTGGTGCCCGAGAGCACTTCCTCGAGCTGGGCGGTGGTGCCGCTGAGCGCCGTCTGCACCTGCTCGGCGGTCGAGGTCAGCACGTTGTGGAGCTGGCCGGTGGTCTCGTTCATGGCGATGTTGATCGAACCCGACGTCTGCTCCAGCGTCTCGGCGACGGTGGTGGTCGTGGTTTCGAGCATCTCTTCCATGGTCTTGCGGGCGGTCAGCAGGCGACGCTCGGTGTCGTTGACCGTATCGGCAATCGACTGGGCGAAGCCGCGCATGCGCTCGTCGATATCGTCGGCGCGAGCGGTGAAGCTCGAGGCCAGTGCATCCATCGCGCCGCGGCGCTCGTCGAGCAGGCCGAGGGTGAAGTTCGAGGCGGTGTTGAGGCCTTCGGCAGCCTTGTCGATGCTGGCGGCCTCGGCGTTGAGGTTGCCCAGCACCGAGCCGAATTCCTGCACCATGGCGGCAATCGTGGTCTGCAGGGCGCCGACATGCTCGGTGACGAGACGGCCGGCTTCCTCGGTCGAGCTGATCGCTTCGCGGACCGTCGAGGAGTAGGTCGAGGTCTGTTCCGACACGCTGGTTTCGAGCTGCGAAAGGTTCGCGGTCGAAGCGTCCAGCACCTTCTGGAGCAGGATGTTGCTGTCGTTGAGCTTGCCCAGCGCCGCCGTCACATCGGTGAGGATGCGCGAGGTCGACTGGCTCATCAGATCCTCGGCGTCGCGGGCATTCTGCGACAGCGCCTGGGTGAGGATGTTGTTGTGGTTGAGCAGCGCCATTTCGAGCTGGGCTGACTTGTCAGTGACCAGGGCCGAGAAGGCTTCGGTCTGCTCGTTCACGGTGCGGTTGATCTCGGCGACCTTGCCGCCGATGGCATCGGCTGCGGCCACGGCCTTGATCGAGATGAGCTCGTCGATGGTGCGCGAGGCGGTGCCGATCTGTTCGAGCGCATTGCGCACGGCCACGTCCATGCGGTCGGCCGTCTGCGAGACGTCGTCCGAAATGGTCGCGGTGGCGGCGACGATGCGCTTGGAGATGGTTTCCTCGATCCGGTCGGCGCCGGATTCGAGATCGGTCATCGACTGCACCAGCGCGGTGTTGATCGCGGTGTTGAGCGAAGCCAGGCGCTCGGCCGTGATATCGGCGCGGGCGGTGATCGCCTCGGGCAGGGTGCCCAGGCGCTGGTCGACCATGTCGGTGATCGCCTTGCGGGCGGCGTTGACGCCGGTCTCGATGATGTCGGCGGCGGTGCGGGCGCTGTCGCCCACGGTCGCGGCGGCGCCGTCGATGCGGGCGGTCACGCCGCTTTCGGCATCGGCGATGCGCAGGATGGCGTTGTCGATGCCGCGGCCGAGGTTCTCGTTGACCTCACCGACCTTGGAGGCGATGAGCGTCGACACGGCCTGGGCGCGCTCGGACATGGTGTCCGATACCGACTTGAGGCTCTGGTCGATCTTGTCGCGGGCGGCGGTGCCCTGCGCGTCGATGGTGCGGGCCAGTTCGGTGGTGCGGTCGCCGATGGCGGCGGCAATGCCCACGGTGTGGCTGCCCAGCGTATCGGCGAGCTGCTGGGTGCGGGTGTTGAGCGCTTCGGAAAGTTCGCTCGAACGGGTGCCGACGGCCAGCGCCAGTTCCTGCGTCCGCTGGTCGAGCGTGTCGCTCAGCGCCTTGGTGCGCTGGTCGAGCGTCGAATCGAGGGTCTCGGTGCGGGCCGACAGCGTGCGGTCGAATTCCTGCGCACGGCCGCTGAGCGACTGCTGCAGCTCCGTCGAGCGCGTGGCGATGGTCTGGTCGATCTCCTGGACCCGGCCGAAGAGCGCCTGGTCGATCGCCGTGGCATGGGTCGCGAGGGTCTGGTCGAGTGCGCTGGCATGGGTGCCGATCTGGCCGTCCAACGACTGGATGCGGCGGTCCATGGCCTGGTCGATTTCATTCGACCGGCGCGACAGCGTCTGGTCGATCTCGGTGGTGCGGCCGGCAATGGCGGAGTCGATCTCCTGCACGCGGGTGGCCAGAGCGTCGGCGAGTTCGCCGGTCCGCGTCTGCAGCGTCTCGTTGAGCAGCTGAGTGCGGCCGTCGAGGGCGTCGGCGATGATCTGGGCGTGGCCTTCGAGCGAGTCCGAGATTTCCTGGCTGCGCGTGCTGATCGTCTCGGTGATCTGCTTGGCGCGCTGGCCGAGGGTCTCGGTCATCTCGCGGGTGCGCTGGCTGACGATGTCGTTGAAGTGGCCCGATTTCTCGTCGAGGGCCATTTCCAGCACGTTGGCGCGGGCGGCAAAGCTCGAATTGGTCTTGTCGAGGGCGTTGATGAGCTTTTCGCCCTTGTCGCCGATGACGCCGTCGAGCGTCTGCAGGCGGGCGTCAATCATCACCGCGATCTCGTCGAGCCGGGAGTCGAACTGCGAAAGGTTCTGCGAGCCGGCGCCCATCAGGGTGACGCGGGCGCGTTCGGTGGTGTCGTCGAGGGCGCCGGACAGCTCGATCATCGCCGTCTGCAGGCGCGATTCCATCGAGTTGACCTGCACCTGCACGCTTTCGTCGAGCTGGCGGCTGAGGCCACCGAGCAGCTGCTCGGCTTCGCGGGCGCGGCTGGTGATGTCCGAAGCGATGCGGGTGCCGATCATATCGAGCGCGCCCGACACTTCATGGCCACGGTCGCGGAGCTGGTCGAGCAGGGTGATACCGCCCTGGCTCAGGAGCTTGGCGAGCGAGGATGTGCGGTTGTCGATGGCGTCCGAGAGAGTCACGGCGCGGCTGTCGAGGGCCTCGGTCAGCGAGGCCATGCGACCGTCGATGACGGTCGAGAGTTCCATCGTGCGGTTCTCGAAGGCCATCGAAATGGTGTTGGCGCGGTCTTCGAGCGTGATGTTCAGACGGCTGGCGCTGTCGTCGAGGGCGACCAGAAGATGGCTCGTCCGCTGGTCGATCAGCGACACGAAGCTCTCGGTGCGTTCGCCGAAGGCCGAGTTCAGCGAATTGCCGGCGGTTTCGAGCGCCTTGGTCAGGTTGCCGCCCGATTCCACGATGGTGCCGGCGATGCGCTGGCTGATCATGTCGAGGTCGAAGACGAGGCCGGTATGGCTCTCGGTGATGGCTTCGCGGACGCGTTCGGTATTGGTGATCACGGCCTCGCGCTGGCTGGCGAGTTCCTGGATCAGGGCGCGCATGCGCGATTCATTGTCCGAATAGGTGCGTTCGAGCGCGGTGACCTCGTTGTGGATCATCACTTCGAGCTCGCCGGCACGCGACAGAGCGCGTTCGAGGCCGTCGCCCAGTGCGTTGACCTCGCGGCGCACGGCCTGGCCGACCGATGCGACTTTTTCCGAGGCCGTGGTTTCCGGCTCGGCCAGACGGATGGCGGCCTGGGTCACGGCGGTGGCGGCGTTGCGCAGGTCCTGCGCACGGCGGATCAGGGTCGAAATGGCGAAAAAGCCCAGCACCGGGATCACGGCGAGGGCGACGAGGCCGATAAAATCGTTTGAGCCGAAGAAGGCGGGCGAACCGAGTTCGCCGCCGTGGCGGATCATGGCGACGAGGATGATGGCGAGCACCCAGCCGCCGGCGACCAGCGCCGCGATCAGCGTCGGGGTCTGGCTCGATTTCGACTGCAGGCCATAGAGAATGCGCGAGCCCTGGAAGCGGTCGTCATTGGCGACCGAACCGGCCTGCGCGGCGATCTTGTCGGCAACGCGGGACCGCTCGGCGCGCGGCGAACCATCGCGCTGCACGGGGCGGGGACCTTGTGCCGGAGCTGGCTGGTCTTCGGGTTCATCGAGCCCGGCGAATACGGAGTCCTTGAGAGCATCCTCGACGGCCGAGAATGCCAGAGTAGCCGGATCGTTTTGGGGGGTGGTCGATTTTTTCGCCATACTCGTTACAACTCTCGCATAGGCTGATGCGCCTCTATGGATCGTGAGTTGTCATGAACCCTCGCCCGTTTCCGGGTCCGTGAACATTTGGGTAAAATGCGACTCAAATGCCGCCCTTCGCCCCCGATAACCCACGCCGCCGCACGCTAGGTGGACCTCACATATACATTCAATTTGAGGCAAACCGAACCGTTTATTAATTGAAGGTTAATTTCGTGGCAGGGGTATGGCGGCACCGATGCTGACCCTCGGTGCCAGGGGCTGGTCGCTTACCCGCCATTCACTAAGCCGCAGACCTGCACGAGACTTGCCGCTTCGACTTAATCACCTGTTCACCGCGCGACCCTAGGCTTGTCACACGCCAGAACGGCGTATGCTTTCGCAGGGGAAAGTTGTGCGTACTGCGGTAAACAAGCCGGCGGACCTGGTCCAGCCGATCCACAAGCACCGGCCGATCGACATGGTGCATCTGTCCAAACAGACCCTGGGTGACCACGGCCTCGAATGCGAAGTGCTCCGGCTCTTCGACCAGATGGTCCGGGTCTATTTCGGCCGGCTGGAATCCAGCACCACGGAAGCGGATGTGCTGCGGCACCTGCACACGCTCAAGGGCGCGGCCTCCGGTGTCGGCGCCTGGGGCATCGCCGACCTGGCCAAGGCGGCGGAAGACGAAATCCGCGAAGGCAAGCCGGTCAATCCCGAGCATATCGACGACCTCGACATCGCCGTCCAGGAAGTCTCCGCCTTCATCGGCGACATCCTGGCCAACGAACCGGCTTGATCCGCCGCCTTTCGTGACCCTCCCATGCATCGCCGCGCCTTGCGGCGGGCAGGGGGCGCCGTTATATGGCAGGGACCCTCCGCGTTCCCGGCGCCTATGACCAAGATCACCTTTATCGAATCCAACGGCACTCCTTACGAAACCGAAGCCACCACTGGCTCGACCGTAATGGAGACGGCGATCATGAACGGCGTGCCCGGGGTGATCGCCGAATGCGGCGGCGCCTGCACCTGCGCCACCTGCCATGTCTATGTCGACGCCGCCTGGACCGATGTGGTCGGCGGCCCGTCGGTGATGGAAGAGGACATGCTGGACTTCGCCTGGGAGGTGAAGCCCAACAGCCGGCTCTCCTGCCAGATCAAGGTTCGCGACGAACTCGACGGCCTCGTCGTTCATGTCCCCGCAAGGCAGGGATGATACGCCTTCCCGGCTGATTTATTCCACGGGCAGCGGCGCCCGCGGATTCATTTGGCGGCAGGGGCGTCGCCAGTTGTTCCGCATTCTAACCATGCCGGTTGCCGGGAAAAATAAAAGCTATTGAATTTCAATAGCTTGTGACGAGAAGCGAAGGCGGGTAGGTTCCGGCCTTCAACGCCAGGTCTGCAATGGGTGCACTGACTACATTTCCAGTGAGCGTCAAAGTCGAGGGTAAGCGCATCGTCATCGTCGGCGGTGGTCTTGAAGCCCTCAACAAAGCCCGGTTGGCCATTAAGACGACTGCTTCTGTAGTCATTATCTCCCGCACCGTCACGGAAGACTTTTCCGCACTGCCCGTCACCGTCCTCGCGCGCCCGTTCGTGGCGAGCGATCTCGTTGAAGCGGCTCTGGTTTTCGTTGCCGAACATGGGCCTGACGGCGAGGCGGCGAAGCGCGCGGCCCGCGCCGCTGGCGTGCCGCTCAACGTCGTTGACGTGCCGGACGAGTGCGATTTCTACACGCCCTCGATCATCGACCGCGCCCCGGTTTCCATCGCCATCTCCTCGGAGGGCGATGCGCCGGTGCTGGCCCGGCTGGTCCGCGCCCGCATCGAGGCGATGTTGTCGCCGAACCTCGGCGCCGTTGCCCGGCTCGCCGGTTCGCTGCGCGATCGGGTCGCGACGCTGCTTTCCAAGCCGCAGGCCCGCCGGTTCTACGAGGATCTGGTCACCGCGACCGATCCTGATGTCGAAGACCTGCTCGCCGCCCACGCTCAGGATGCCGCCGGCATCGTTTGGTTGGTCGGGGCAGGGCCGGGCTCTGAGGACCTGCTGACCCTCCGCGCCCAGCGCCTGCTGCAGGAAGCCGACGTCATCGTTCACGACTATCTGGTGCCCGAGGCCGTCATCGAGATGGGCCGGCGCGATGCCGAGCGCATTTCTGTCGGCAAGAAGAAGGGCCACCACTCCTTCACTCAGGCGCAGATCAACGCGCTGATCGTCCGGCTGGCCCGCGAGGGCAAGCGCGTGGCGCGCCTCAAGTCCGGCGACCCGATGGTCTTCGGTCGCGCCGGCGAGGAAATTGCCGCGCTGCGCAAGGCCGGTATTGCCTATGCCATCGTGCCGGGTGTCTCCGCCGCGCTGGCAGCCGCCGCCGACACCGCGACGCCGGTGACGCTACGCAAGGTGTCGTCCGGCTTCGTCTTCGCCACTGCCCACGGCGCCAACAGCGAAGAGCTCGACCACTGGGCGGCGCTCGCCGGTTCGGGGCTGACGCTGGCGCTCTATATGGGCAAGTCGATCGCTGCGCCGGTGGCCGGCAAGCTGATCCGCCGCGGCCTCGCCGCCACGACGCCCGTAGGCATCGTGGTCAATGCCGGCCGCAAGGACAGAAGCTTTCATCGCGGCACCGTCGGCGACCTCGCCGGCGGCACCGCGGCTTTCGCCGAGGGTCCGGCGATCATCTTCATCGGGGCGGCAGTGGCCGCCGGCGACTGGCAGGATGCGGCCGGCCTCGCCGAAACAACGTTCAAGGTGGCATGATGGAAATCCTGACGGGCAACGAGCTCTTGTCGGGCGCGACGGTTTACCTCGATCCGCAGAACCGCTGGGTCGAACAGATCGACGAGGCGCGCGTCTTCCTTCCGGAGGAAGCCGAGGCGCGGGATGCGGCACTGGCCGCGACAAAGCGCACTGGCCGCGTCGTCAGTCTCGAAATTGAAACGGTGAAGCTCATCGACGGCAAGGTGGTCGCCGACCGCCTGCGCGAGCGCATCCGGGCCATGGGCTCGACTGCGCCGGCCTTCGACCGCCAGCACCTGGATGAGGACGGTCATGTATCGATATGACGAATTCGACGCGGCGTTCGTGAAGGAACGGACGTCGCAGTTTTCCGACCAGGTGCGCCGCCGCATTTCCGGTGAGCTCAGCGAGGACCAGTTTCGGCCGCTGCGGCTGATGAACGGGCTCTATCTGCAACTGCACGCCTATATGCTGCGCATCGCGGTGCCCTACGGCACCATGTCGCCAAAGCAGTTGCGCATGCTGGCCCATATCGCCCGCACCTATGACCGCGACTACGGCCACTTCACCACCCGGCAGAACATCCAGTTCAACTGGCCCAAGCTGCGCGACATCCCGGTGATCCTGGACCTCCTGGCCTCGGTCGAGATGCATGCCATCCAGACCTCGGGCAACTGCATCCGCAACATCACGACCGACCAGTTCGCCGGCGCCGCGGCCGACGAGATCATCGATCCGCGTCCGGTGGCCGAAATCCTGCGCCAGTGGTCGAGCCTCCATCCGGAGTTCCTCTACCTGCCGCGCAAGTTCAAGATCGCCATGTCGGGCGCCACGCATGACCGTGCAGCGATCCGCTTCCACGACATCGGCCTGCAGGCCACGACCAATCCCGAAGGCGAGATCGGCTGGGAAGTGTGGGTCGGCGGCGGTCTGGGCCGCACCCCGATCATCGGCAAGCTGATCAACGGCTACGTCCCGCACGAGCACCTGCTCGCCTATCTCGAGAGCATCCTGCGCGTCTACAATCGCCATGGCCGCCGCGACAACAAGTACAAGGCGCGCATCAAGATTCTCGTGCACGAAGAGGGCATCGACACCATCCGCGAGCAGGTCGATGCCGAGTTCGTCGAGGTGAAGGGCGGGGTGCTGACCCTGCCGCAGGCCGAGCTCGACCGGATCACCGCCTATTTCGCCGCCCCGGACTTCGAGCGCGTCAACGTCACCACGCTCGATATCCCGCGCGAGAAGATCCTCAACCCGCCCTATGCCCGCTGGCTCGAGCGCAATCTCAACGGCCACCGCCAGCCCGGCTACGTCTCGGTCACCCTGTCGATGAAGCCGGTCGGCGGCGCGCCGGGCGACGCCACCTCGGCGCAGATGGAAGCGGTCGCCGACCTCGCCGAAAAATACTCGTTCAATGAGCTGCGCGTCAGCCACGAGCAGAACCTCGTGCTGCCGCACGTCAAGATCGCGGACCT
>DASWWF010000324.1:0-3856 GCA_036401035.1 Devosia sp. | reverse complement strand
CCGGCATTGCCGATGGCGAGCGTGCCCACCGGCACACCGGCCGGCATCTGCACGATGGAGAGGAGGCTGTCCTGCCCGCTGAGGGCCTTGGACTGCACCGGCACGCCGAAGACCGGCAGGGTGGTCATCGAGGCGATCATGCCCGGCAGATGCGCGGCGCCGCCGGCGCCGGCGATGATCACCTTGAAGCCCTCGGCCTTGGCACTGGTGGCGAAGTCGTAGAGCCGCGACGGGGTGCGGTGCGCGGAGACGATGCGCGCCTCGTAATCGATCTTGAGAGTGTCGAGCATTTCGGCCGCGTTGCGCATGGTCGGCCAGTCGGACTGGCTGCCCATGACGATGGCGACGGGCGGTGCGGTCAGCATAAGCCGGGGCCCCCTTGGCTCAAAGCCCGCGTGTAGCGGAAACGGGGTCTGGCTTCAAGCGGATGGTGCAATCCATGCGGCTCCCGGGGGTGGCTGGTGGCTCTCCGTCACCCCACCCACCGGCTTCGCCGGTCCCCCCTCCCCATCAGAGGGGAGGGAGACCCGACTGATAGACTTGCGCCTCTGGGGTGCAGCTTGCACCAATGTCTGTGGCCGGATTCGGCCTCCGCGAGGATGGCGGCAAACAGGCCAGAGCAAGTGATACAGCCTACGCCGCGTTCGGAGACCGCTTCCATGCATCGGTCATGATGCAGATCGAGGCATCATCCACCAGTTCGATGCTGCCTTCGGGGATGCCGAGAATGCGGTCGATGACGGTGGAGAGATAGCGCATGCGGTCGACGAGGCGGTTCATCTGCCGCTGCACGTCGAGCTGGTTGGTCGCGGCGTAGAGGCCGGCGACCATGGCGCGCGTGGAGGCCATCAGGTGCAGCATTGTCTCGGCGGCCGCCTCGGCATCGGAGGTGTCGAAGGTGCGGTCGGCGACGCCCTCGGCGATGATCCTGGCCAGAATCGGCTGGATCACCTTGTTCACCGCCTGCTGGGTGCGCTCGTAGAGGTCGCGGTTGCGCTCGAGGAAGATGGGGGCGAAGGCCGCCTGCAACTCGGCGGCCGACTCGGTCTTGGAGTTGCGCATGCGCGACAGGAACATCGAAAGCCGGCCGAAGGCATCGAGCGACTCGTCCTCGAGCACCGAGCGGGCGCGGGCGGCGGCCTCCTCGGCGTACATGGCGGCAAGCGCCTCCACCAGGTCCTCCTTGGAGGAATAGTGGTGGTAGAAGGCGCCCTTGGAGATGTTGAGCGCGGCGATGATCTGGTTGATCGAGGTCTGTTCGTAGCCCTGGGCCGCAAAGAGCCGCATGGCGGTGGCGAGGAGTTCCTGCTTGCGGATCTCGGCGGATTTGACGATGCGCATGGTTCCCTCCAGCGACAGACCGACGGTCGGTCTTGTAGCGGATTCTGCGCGGGATGGGGAAGGGGGCGACGCTCAGGCGATAATATCGGGCAGCAGGATGTTCTCGAGCTGGACGATGCGGTCCTTGAGACCGAGCTTCCGCTTTTTCATGCGCTGGATCAGCATCTGGTCGGCGACGCCGGAGGCTTGCAGGGTGTGGATGGCGGCGTCGAGGTCGGCGTGTTCCTGGCGTTTGCTGGCCAGTTCAGCGCCAAGAGCAACTTCCTGTTCCTTGGTGAGCGGCAGCATCGAGCAAGCAGATTCCAGCAGGTTCGCCCCGAACCCTAGGTGAGAAAGGGTTAACCGATCGGCCAGCGATTTGCACCAGCTTTTCAACTGTCGGAGAGGGCGAGTCGACAAGCCGTGAATTTTTTGTGACGATCGAGTCGTCCCAAAGCTTGAAAGGAGTTGTCATGACGACTGAAGGCCACATCGCTGCACTAGAGCGGCGACACCAGCAACTGGATCGAGAAATCGAAACGGAAATGGGGCATCTCAGCCACGATGATCTTCTCATTGCTGCGCTCAAGCGCAAGAAACTAGAGGTCAAGGACGAACTCACCCGACTTCAGGCGAGCGCTGCGGCTTAGAGCGCTGACACTGAAGGAGAATGGAAAGGTCGCAGCGATGCGGCCTTTTTTGTTGCCGATAGGGGCGCCCGCTCTGTGCGAGATGGGTCGTCGAGGACCACTCCTCTTGCCCTCACTGGCGGCACGCCCTCGTGGTTCGACGGGCTCACCATGAGGGCTGGTTACAAGCCGGCGCCTCCGAGGACCTCATGGTGAGCTTGTCGAACCACGAGGGCCGGGTCACGCGTGCCCGAAATCATTGATTTCGAACCAGTAGCCGTTGGGGTCGCGGACGAAGACGGCGCGCATGCCGTCGGGGCGGGTGTTGATGGCGCCCGGGGTGCCTGCCATGTCGGTGAAGACGACGCCCTCGGCGCGGAAGCGGGCGAGGACGGCGTCGAAATCGGTGGCGCTGAGCGCGAAGTGGGTCTGCTTTTCGACGTGGACCTTGGCGATATCGCCAGCCTGGACGTGGAAGCGGCGGCCGTCGCCGATTTCGATCCAGCGGATATGGGTGCCGCCCATCGGGTTGATGCCTTCGACGAGGCCGAGCACGCCGGTGAGGAAGGCGACGGACTCGTCGAGGTCGCGGACGAGCAGCGCGATGTGGTCGAGGCGGTAGGTCATGCGACGGGCCCGGCGAAGAAGACGTCGAGGACGCCATCGTAGATCAGTTTGAGGGCCAGCAGGAACACCAGCCAGTAGGTGAGCTGGTAGAAGCGCTTGATCGAGATGCGGCGCACCAGCCAGACGCCGGCGAGGACGCCGACGATCGCCAGCGGGGCAAGGATGGCGGCGTGGGTGAGGTTGGAGACGTTGAGCTGGCCGAGGAAGAAATAGGGGATCAGCTTGGCCGAGTTGACGATGGCGAAGAAGAAGGCGGTGGTGCCCGCATAGTTCACCGGCGTCAGCTTTTGCGGCAGCGTGTAGATCTGGAATGGCGGGCCGCCGGTGTGGCTGATGAAGCTGGTGAAGCCGGAAAAGCCACCCCAGAACACGCCCCAGGGCTTTGACGGCGGCAGGCCCTCGAGTTTCTTGCGCAGCGGCAGCAGCGCGTCGAGGATGAAGAGCAGGGTGATGACGCCGACAAAGAGCAGCACCATGGCGTCGCTGATGACGCTCCACAGCGCCCAGCCGATCAGCGTGCCGATGGCGGCGCCGGGCAGCATGATCTTGAGGATCCGCCAATCGGCGTCCTTCCGGTAAGTCCAGACGGCGATGGCGTCCATGACCAGCAGCAGCGGCAGCATCATGCCGGCGGCGTCGCGGGCGGGCATCACCAGCGACAGCATCGGCACGGCGACGAGGCCGAGGCTGCCGACGAGGCCGGATTTGCTGAGGGCGACGATGAACACCGCGGCGACCGCGATGACCCAGAAATAGAGATCGTACATGTGGTGAAATATCGGGCAGGAAGGCGGGAAAACGAGCGTCAGTCGGACGCCGGACGAGCGCCCTTGTCAAGTTCACCTTCGGGACTATCCGCCTTATGTGCGGTCTCGCGATCGGCCCGCATGACGGCATCGAGCAGTTCGGCGGAGCGGCGGACGAAGCCCACATAGGCGTCCTGGTCGTGGCGCAACCCGTAGGACTCTTCGAGCAGGCGATTGTCGTGCTGCTCGAAGGCCGTGGCGAGGCGGCGGGCGGCCTCGGGTTCGTAGCCGAGCGCGGCCAGTGCCTTTTCACCCAGGCTGATGGCGGAGCGGAAGGTTTCGCGCTCGAAGACGGTGACGCCCAGGGTCATCAGGTCGTGCGCATGGCTGCGATCGACGGCACGCGAGGCGATGGTGACATTGGGGAAGTGGCGGCGGATGGTCTGGGCGATCGAGAGGATGCGCTCGCCGCCGGCTACGGCGATGACGATCATCCTGGCGTCGTCGGCGCCGGCGGCCCGGAGGATGTCGAGC
>DASWWF010000323.1:0-4283 GCA_036401035.1 Devosia sp. | reverse complement strand
GAGCCGCCACCGACGCAGGCCACCAGCGCGTCGGGCAGCTTGCCCTCGGCTTCCAGATGCTGCGCCTTGATTTCCTCGCCGATCACCGACTGGAAGTCGCGCACCATCTCCGGATAGGGGTGCGGACCAGCGGCGGTGCCGATCAGGTAATAGGTGGTGTCGACGTTGGTCACCCAGTCGCGCAGCGCCTCGTTCATGGCGTCCTTGAGGGTGCCGGCGCCGGCGGTGACCGGACGCACTTCGGCGCCCAGCATCCGCATGCGCCAGACGTTCGGGCGCTGGCGCTCGACATCGGTGGCGCCCATGAATACCACGCAGGGCAGGTCGAACTTGGCGCAGACCGTCGCCGTCGCCACGCCATGCTGGCCGGCGCCGGTCTCGGCGATGATGCGGGTCTTGCCCATGCGCTTGGCCAGCAGAATCTGGCCCAGCGTGTTGTTCACCTTGTGGCTGCCGGTGTGGTTGAGCTCTTCGCGCTTGAAGTAGACCTTGGCGCCGCCCAGGTGCTCGGTCAGGCGCTCGGCGAAATAAAGCGGCGACGGCCGGCCGGTATAGTGCTTGCCGAGGCTCTCGAGCTCGGCCTTGTACTCGGGGTCGGCCTGCGCGGCGCGATAGGCCTTTTCCAGGTCGAGGATCAGGGGCATCAGCGTCTCGGCGACGAAGCGCCCGCCGAACTGTCCGAACCGACCGTGCTCGTCGGGACCGTTGCGCAGCGAATTGGCGCCAACCGATGACATGCCGAACCTCTCTCTCACGCCCGGACGGAGGCGTCCGCCCGGCGCCGCCCGTTATAGTGGATCATGGCCGCGGGGCAAGCGTATCCGGGGCGCTATCGGACGAGAGTGGATCACGAGGAGGCGATGCGTCGCCTCCATCGCCTTCTCCCTTGATGGGAGAAGGCGCCGACTGGCAAAGCGCATAGGTGGATGGAGAGACGGGGAGCCTAGACCGAGGCAGCGCGGGCGTTCTGGACGAAGGCGCGGATGAGCTTGGCGTCCTTGATGCCGGGGGCGGTTTCGACGCCCGAGGAGACATCGACGCCCATGGGGCGGACGGCGCGGATGGCGTCGGCGACGGTATCCGGGGTCAGCCCGCCAGCGAGGATGAACTGCAGCTCCGGGTCGAGGGCCTTGAGCAGGGTCCAGTCGAAGGTGGTACCGTGGCCGCCGGGGCGTTCAGCATTCTTGGGCGCCTTGGCATCGAGCATGATGCGGTCGGCAACTTCGGCGAAACTGGCGACGGTCGCCACGTCCTCGGCTGTGCCGATGGAAATGGCCTTCATCACCGCAATGCCGGCCTCGTCGCGAATGGCCTCGACGCGATGGGGGGTTTCCGGGCCATGCAGCTGGATCCAGGTGGGGCTGAGCGCCGCCACTTCCATCACGCAGCTATTGTCCGGGTTGACCAGCACCACGCAGGTCTCGACCCGGCCGCGCGCCTCCGAGATCAGCTCCTGCAGCGTCTCGATATCGACATGCCGCGGGCTGCGGGCAAAGTGCATGAAGCCGACCATGTCGGCGCCGGCCTCGATGGCCGCTTCGAGGATTTCGGGCGTCCGGACGCCGCAGATCTTGATGATGAGAGGGTCAGCCATTGGATCGGTGATGGGGTAAGCCGGTCATTGGGCAATGCATCGGGGCAAACTATCGGGATTGAGCCAGGTCGTCGACATCGAGCAGCGCCTGGTTGGCGGGGGCGCGGCGTGCTGCATCCAACTCGCGATGCAGCCGTTCGGTTTCGCGGCGCCAGTGGCGCTCGTCGCGGCGATGCTGGCCCTGGGCAAACCAGGTGGCGATGCCGCCGAGCACGACGCCGACCAGCAGGATGCTGAAGATCACCAGGAACAGCGGTATGCCGACACGGGCGGCCGTCAGTTGGTCCGCCTGCGCGAAGGGATTGAAGTTCACCACCACGAGCTGGGTGTTGGCGAGCGCGAAAATGATCAGGACCGCGCAGAGCGGCACGAGCACAAACCAGCCAACGATGCGTTTGACCATCGATATTCCCTGGCGTGTGCCAACCGTCCTCAGCGGTTGAGGCGCTCGCGGATTTCCTTGCCGGCCTTGAACTGCGGAACGTATTTCTCGCCCACGTCCACCTGTTCGCCGGTACGAGGATTGCGACCGACACGGGCCGGCCGGTTCTTCACCGAAAAGGCCCCGAAGCCGCGCAATTCGACCCGATCACCTCGGGCCATGGCGTCGCCGACCTCATCGAGGATGGCGTTCACGATGTTCTCGATATCACGCTGGAACAGATGCGGATTCTCGTCGGCAAGTTTTTGAACCAGCTCAGACTTTATCATACCGCCCCCCGGCGTTCCTCCACGAAGAGTGGGCCTGTCACATCGACGGCCCAACCTGCCAAAGCGAAACCAGCCCGTCAAGCGCGATCGGGCCGCTCTCGCCGAGGCCGAGGGCCGTACGGGCGCTCTGGCCCAGAACAGAACCGAGGTCGAACCAGCTCTGCTTGGGTAGCGGATAATAGGTGTAGACCGGCAGGTCCGCGGCCAGCTGCCTGTCGGCCTCGAGCCAGGCAATGGCTTCGGCTTCCCCGCCGATGGCGTCGATCAGCTTGCTCTCGATGCCCTGCCGGCCGGTGACGATGCGCCCGTCCGCCAGCGCCAGCGTCTGCGGCCGCGGGATCGCCCGGCGTTCCGCGACGATATCGACGAACCACTGGTAGCTGTCGTCGATCATCGACTGCAGCGAAGCGCGGACTTCCGGGCTCATCGGTTCGTCATAATCCGGCTCGGCCTTGAGCGGGCCGGTGGCGACCTTGTCGAGGTCGATGCCGATGGTCGAGAGCAGCTTGCTGGCATCCACATGCTGGTAGAGCACGCCGATCGAGCCCACGATCGAGAGGCGGCGGGCAAAGATGCGGTCGGTGGCGATGGCGGTCATATAGGCCGCCGAGGCACCCAGCTCGCCGATCACCGCGACCACCGGCTTCTTGGCCCGCAGGGCGCTGATCGCCTCGTAGAGCTCCTCACCGCCGGCCGTGGTGCCGCCGGGCGAATTGATAGCGACGATCACCGCCTTGACGTTCTCGTCGTCGCCGAGGTCCTGCAGGGCCTTGAGGCGCGCCGGATCGGTCGCGATGACGCCATCGACCTTGATCCGGGCAATCCGGTCGCCGACTGCCGTCTGCGCATCGAGCGCGAACCGTCCGGCGACGGCCACTACCGCAACCGCCAGCGCGATGAAGAACAGTACCCGCCAGAACCGCCGCGACGAGCGCAGCCTGGAATTGGCCGGAATCAGGTTGGCCGGATCGCCGGATATATCGCTCATCAGTAACCCTCATGCCGCGTTGGTGGGGCCGAGGTAGAGTGACGCCGCGGCAAATGCAAGGCGGCTGCGCTGCTCCCCGCTCGCCCGGAATCGCCGGAACCGCACATTGGGCGTATGCTGCTGCGGCGGCCGCGGGGGGGCGGCCTTTGGGGGGACACTATGCGAAAGCTCATGTTCTGGTCGCTCTGCGGGGCGACGCTTGCGGTCTATCTGGTCATGGCGCTCTGGTCGCTGCCGATCGTTTCGGCCGGCGCCGGTGGTCTGGCTCCGTTCGACATGCGGCTCGGCGGCTACAGCGAAGCCGAGGCCCGGACCTTCCTCGCGGCCCTCACGCCGGAGACATCGGCATTCTACCGCGACGTGCAGCACAAACTCGACCTCGCCTATCCGGCGCTCGCCGCGCTGACGCTGTTCTTCGCTATTGCGGCGCTGTTGCCGGCGATGTGGGGGACATGGCGCTTCGTCATCGCCGCGCCGGCCGTGTTCGTGGCCATTTTCGACTATCTCGAAAACCACGCCGTCGCCCGCCTGCTGCTCGCCGGCCCCGACGCCACGCCCACGATGATCGCCGACGCCAGCCAATGGACCGTGCTCAAGTCACTCTCCACCACCGTAGTCGCGAGCGCCCTGTTGGTTCTGCTGGTCTGGCGAGGCGCCCTGGCCCTGCGGCAGCGAATGCGGCGGCCGGCCTAAGCAGCGTTCATCCCGGCTTTCTTTGCGGCCTTCTCTGGGCGGCGATATAGTCAAGCAGGACGTGGTTGATCTGCATCAGCATGTCGCCCTTGCCGATCGAGCGCTCCTGGAACGACTCGATCACCCGCCGGTCCAGCTTCAGAGGCGGATAGAAGTCTGGATTTCGCAGGGCGCGCGCCAGTTGCTCCGGCGTGGACTTAGGAATGTCGGAGAAGTCGATCTGATCGTCCGGCATGGCGGCGAGCTTTTCCAACTCGCGACGCCCCTCTTCCGACAACGGAGGAGGATTGTGAATAT
>DASWWF010000322.1:0-1515 GCA_036401035.1 Devosia sp. | reverse complement strand
ATGACCACCATGCCGTCGGGTTTGGCGACCTGCGAGCCGATCTTGGCGAGATGCTTGGTGCGCGCCACGCCGACCGAGATCGGCAGGCCGAGTTCGTCGCGGACGCGGCGGCGGATGGTGCGGGCGATCTCCTCGGGTGGGCCGAACAGGTGCTCGGTGCCGGCGACATCGGCAAAGGCCTCGTCGATGGAGATGCGCTCGACCAGCGGGGTGTAGTCGCTGAGCACCTTGATCGCCGCGTCGCCCAGCCGCTGGTACTGGTCGAAATGACCACCGACGAAAATCAGGTCCGGACAGAGCTCCTTGGCCTTCCAGCCGGGCATCGGCGTGTAGACGCCGAAAGCCTTGGCCTCATAGGAGGCGGCCAGCACGATGCCGCCGCCGACGGCGATGGGTTTGCCGATGAGCGAGGGGTCGAGCAACTGCTCGACCGAGGCGTAGAACGAGTCGAGATCGGCATGCAGGATGGTCGCCGCCGTGCCCATGACGGTCGCCTCGCGGGTCAGTGTTTCATGTGGAACATAACAAGAACAAATGCAGCGGAAGTCAAGGGGCGACCGAAGCCGCCCCACGACCGCCTAGCGGTTGTCGAACTCGCTGCGGACCAGCTCCAGACCGCGCCTGGTGATGCGGTAGGGCTGGCTCTGCTGGCTGGCTATCGCCTTCTTGCTCCTCAGTTTTTTGAAGAGGAGCAGGGTGAAGGCGGGGATCATCCAGCCGTCGCGGTTGAAGAGCTGGACCGCGACGATGCGGCCCTTGTTGTCCTTGATGGGAGTGATGTTGCCGCCCTGTGCGAGGGCGTGCAGCACCCGCTGTTCGTCGCGGGAAATATCCATGTGAGTCAATAGCCTGGGATGTGCGGAAACACTTCGCGGGCCGCCAGCATCACGCTTGGCGGCGGCGTGGTTCACAAGACCCCGTCACCGAGAGGGACGGGGTGCTACACAATCTCCGAACGGCTAGACATAGGCATATCCTTCTTCGCCGGCCGCATTACGGCCTGCTGGATGAACGACGGATGAATAGCCATTTGGTCGGCTCCCGACAACCGGGCGGTTGAATTCGGTCTCTTTCCCGTGCAAACCAGCCACAGTGAACAAGAGAGACGTGCCGTGACCAAATCGCCCGCCGAGTGCCAGACCAAGGAAGACGTCCGCGCCGAGATCGACCGGATCGACCAGGGGCTGCTGACCCTGTTCGCCGAGCGCCACCAGTATGTGACGCGCATGGCGCAGATCAAAACCGATCCGCACGAGGCCTTCGACCCCACCCGCATCGAGGCGGTGATCAAGAAGCAGCGCGGCCGGGCCGAGGAACTGGACCTCGATGAGGATCAGGCGGAGTTGATCTGGCGCACGCTGATCAACTGGAACGTGAATTACGAGAAGGGTATTATCGCGGCGCGCAAACGCATGGAGTAGCGGAAATGGCTGCCGTGATCCGCAAGGCCCTGGCTTCGGAAGTCGAGACCCTTGCCGATATCGCCTATGTCGCCTGGGACAAGGATCTGCGGCC
>DASWWF010000321.1:0-3711 GCA_036401035.1 Devosia sp. | reverse complement strand
GCCTGACGGTCACGTGATCATTGCCGGCTCCGCCGAACCGGGCATCGAGGTCGAGGTCTTCGCCAATGGCGACCTTGTCGGCAAGGTCATGGCCGAGGCCAGTGGCGACTGGGTGCTGGTCCCCGATCATCCGCTCGCCGTTGGAATGGCCGAAATCACCGTCGGCATCGCCGGCTCCAACGCCCGCTCCCCGCACACATTTACCGTGGTGATACCCGAGGACAAGGTTTCCGCTCCGGTCATCACGCCATCGAGGTCCATGCCCGAGGCAGTTGAGCCGCCGGCGGTCGCCGCCGAGCCGGAGCCCGCTCCGGCTGCGGAAGCACTCGAACCCGTGCCCGCTATCCCTGCACCGGCACCCGAGACACCTGTCGTGGCGGATGCACCCGGACCTGCGCCGCCCTCACCTGAGCCAGTCCCGGTGCAGCAAGTTGAGGTGCCCGAACCGCAGCCTCCCGCCCCCGCACCGGCTTCGGTCGAGCCACCGATGGACGTCGCCGAAGCCGCGCCGCCTGCGCCCACGCTCCCACCCGCCGAGGTCACCAGCATCCCAGCGACCCCCGCCTCGATCGACGCCATCGAGATCGACGGCACCGCCAATTATTTCGCCGGGGCAGGGCCGGATGGGGCGACCGTCCAGCTCTACGTGCAGGACCGGTTCATCGCCTCCGCCAAGGTCGAGGGCGGGCGCTGGCTGGTCGAGGCTGCCGGAGCGTTGACCCTGCCGGTGCAGCGTGTCCGCATCGATCTCTTCAAGCCGCTGGAGGCCAAGGTGGCGGCCCGCGCCGAGGTCAACTTCGTCATCGACGTGCCGCCTCCTGCACCCGATGTCAGCATTGGCGGCACGGGTTCGGGCGCTGGGGCTCCGGCCAATTCCGCCGCTGGCGACGTGGCTTTCGCGCCCGAAGTTGAATCAGAACCTGAACTCGACCCCACCATCCCGACGCTGCGTGCACTTCCCTCCGTAGCGCCCGAGATGATGCGCTTTGCCTCCGGCAAGGCCATCATCCGCCGTGGCGAAACGCTCTGGGCTATCGCCGCCCGCGTCTATGGCGATGGCCGCCAGTACCAGCGCATCGTCGAGGCCAATGACGAATTGCGGCGCGACCCCGGACGCATCTATCCCGGTCAAGTCTTCGACCTGCCCAAACTGCAAGACCCTGCCGCCGCGAACTAGCCGTGCGGGCAGGCTTGCTTCGCCCCAAAACTTCTTCTATCGCTGTTCAACGATGAACGAGCTTTCGATGCAGGACGAAGATCTGGCCAATGTGATGCGCGCGCTGGGCCACCCGGTGCGGCTGTCCATTCTGCGCATCCTCGCTGAAAAGCAGGCGAGTGCCTGCTGCTGCACCGACGTCACTCAATGCCTGCCGCTCGCCCAGTCGACCGTCAGCCAGCACATCAAGGTGCTGCTCGACGCCGGTCTCGTCGAGCGGGAAGCGCGCGGCACCCGCAACTGCTACACCCTGCGTGAAGATCGCCTGCGCGATCTGGGCGCAGCCACTTCCGGTCTCTTCTCCGGCCTCGTTTCCGAAATCACCTCTGCTCCCGTCCGGATCGCAGAGCCAGCCTGATTGGCGCCCGAACATGGCTGAAAAGCAAACCGTCAATGCTGACGAAGGCAATCTATTGCGCACGGTGCGCAATCTCTGGGTCTATATGTGGCCCAAGGATCGCGCCGACCTGAAGCTCCGCGTGGTGCTCGCCATCGGCGCGCTGCTGGTCTCCAAGGTTGCCACCACCTTCATTCCCTTCGCCTACAAGGGCATCATCGACAGCCTCGATGGGGCCACCAATGGCGACAACACTCTGGTCCTCGGTCTCGCCGTGCCGGTGGTGCTGGTCCTCGCCTATGCCATCGGCAACATCGTCGATGCCGGCTTCCAGCAGTTGCGCGACGTGCTTTTCGCCTCGGTGGGCCAGCATGCGGTGCGCAAGCTCGCCTACCAGACCTTCCAGCACCTGCATAGGCTCTCGCTCCGCTTCCACCTGGCGCGCCGTACCGGCGGCCTGTCCCGCGTCATCGAGCGGGGCACCAAGGGCATCGAAACCATCGTCCGGTTCACGATGCTCAACACCGCCCCGACGCTGGTCGAATTCGTCATCACCGGCGTCATCTTCATCGTCATGTTCGGCGCCACCTATCTGGGTGTGCTGATCGTGACGATCTGGCTCTACCTGTGGTTCACCATCAAGGCGTCGAACTGGCGGATCGCCATCCGCCGCGACATGAACGACAGCGACACCGACGCCAACTCCAAGGCCATCGACAGCCTCCTCAACTTCGAGACGGTGAAATACTTCACCAACGAGGAGATGGAGGCCAAGCGCTTCGACAAGTCGATGGAGACCTACGAGCGCTCGGCCATCCGCATCTGGTCCTCGCTCGGCGTGCTCAACTTCGGCCAGGCGCTGATCTTTTATGTCGGCGTCGCCGTCATCGGCACGCTGGCCATTTACGGCGTGCTCAACAAGCAGCTGACGCTGGGCGATTTCGTCCTGCTCAACACCTTCCTGATGCAGATTTACCGGCCGCTGAACTTCATCGGCTTCGTCTATCGCGAAATCCGCCAGGGCCTCACCGACATCGAGGAAATGTTCAAGCTGCTCGACCGCAGCCCGGAGATCGAGGACAAGCCGGGCGCCAAGCCGCTCGACATCACCGGCCCGGTGATCCGCTTCGAGGATGTGAAGTTCCACTACGACGCCGATCGCCCGATCTTGAAGGGCGTCAGCTTCGAGATTCCCGCCGGCAAGACCATCGCCGTGGTCGGCCCCTCGGGCGCCGGCAAGTCGACCATCTCCCGGCTGCTCTACCGCTTCTACGACGTCATCGAGGGCCGCATCACCATCGACGGGCAGGACCTGCGCGACATCACGCAGCAGAGCCTCCGCTCGGCCATCGGCATGGTCCCGCAGGACACGGTGCTGTTCAACGACACCATCGAATACAACGTTCGCTACGGCCGCCCCGACGCCACGCTCGACGAGGTCAAGCGCGCGGCCGATATGGCCCAGGTGGGCCCGTTGATCGAAAAGCTGCCCAAGGGCTACGAAACCCAGGTGGGCGAACGTGGCTTGAAGCTCTCCGGTGGCGAAAAGCAGCGCGTCGCCATCGCCCGCACCATCCTGAAGGGGCCGCCGATCCTCATCCTCGACGAGGCCACATCGGCGCTCGACTCCAAGACCGAGGAAGACATCAAGTCCGCCCTCGACCTCGTCTCGGCCAATCGTACGACGCTGGTCATCGCCCACCGGCTCTCCACCGTGGTCAATGCCGACGAGATCATCGTCCTCCGCGACGGCGAGATCGCCGAACGCGGCACCCATGCGGGCCTCCTCGCCCAGGACGGCCTCTACGCCCAGATGTGGAACCGCCAGCGCGAAGCCTCCGAAGCCGAAAAGCGCATCCGCGAAGTCGCCAACGACCCCTTCGTCAGACGCGGCGTCCCGGCCGCGGAGTAGGGCGGGGGCGTTCGGCCCTACTGACACACCCCGCGCCCCTCTCTTGCGATTTCTAAGGTTTAGCCTTCGGCTAAAGCCAAGAAATCGCTTTCTCCCCCGCAAGGGGGGAGAGGGCCGCGAGATCGTGCCACGTGGCCTTGGACTTGGCTCTTGATAAGTCCTTTGCGCCCCCTCCACCACCCTGCGGGTGGTCCGAGCCATTCGGGCGTAGCCCTCATGGCCTTCTCCCCTAAAATCGCTCCACTG
>DASWWF010000320.1:0-3196 GCA_036401035.1 Devosia sp. | reverse complement strand
AGACGCGCGCCGCCAAGCGCTGGGTCGATGCGGCGATCATCGCAACCCTGATCGCCCTAGCCATCGGCATGCTGCTGCCGTTCCTCTGGCTGTTCTCGGTGTCGTTCAAGCCGGTGGCCGAGGCCTATAAGCTGCCGCCGAGCTTCCTGCCGACCAATTTCGATCTCGCCAACTACGCCGAAGTGCTCGCCTCGCGCGTGCCCTTCCTCAAGATCTACGGCAACTCGCTGCTGATCGCGGTGGTCGTCACCATCGGCCAGCTCGTCACCTGCACCCTCGCTGCCTTCGCCTTCGCCCGGCTGGAATTCCGCGGTCGCGATACGCTGTTCTTCATCCTGCTGGTCGGGCTGATGTTCCCGGCTCAGGTCACCATCCTGCCCATCTATATCGGCTACGCGCAGGTGGGGCTGATCAACCAGCCCATCGGCCTGGCGCTGATGTACCTCACCTCGAGCTTCGGCGTGTTCCTGATGCGCCAGTTCATGCTGAGCCAGCCCAAGGCGCTCGAGGAAGCGGCGCTGATGGATGGGGCAGGGTACCTCAAGATCTTCTGGCGCATCTCGCTGCCGCAACTGCGGCCGGCGCTCTCCGCGCTGGGCATCATCACCTTCACCCAGACCTGGAACTACTATTTCCAGGCCCGCGTGCTGCTCGGCCGCGAAACCTCGATGACCCTGCCGGTGGCCATGGACGTGCTCCGCGGCTACCTGAGCTCGGGCAGCCTGTCGCTGGTCATGGCCGCCATGAGCATGTCCATCCTGCCTGTCGTGCTGCTTTTTCTCATCGCCCAGAAATTCGTGATCGAAGGCATCACGATGAGCGGCATCAAGAATTGAGGGGATGGTGTACTCGGCCCCCATCCATCAGTCGGCGCTCCTCTCCCGTTCAAGGGGGAGGGGGACCGGCCATCGGCCGGTGGAGGGGGGTGCCGCTTGCGTGAAGTCTCCTAGTCGGATCTTCGATCAGTGCAAGGTGCACCCCTCTCCACCACGCTATGCGTGGTCCCCCTCTCCCGCAGGCGGGAGAGGATCGCCGACTGAGAGAGCGAGCCGCGCAAAATGACCACCCGAACACCCAAGGATACCACCCCCATGTGGGACGATCTCGCCGCCATCGATCAGCGCTTTCACTATTCCGGCGAGCGCAGCCGCTATCTTGCCTTTCCGCTCGGCGGCATCGGCTCGGGCGGGTTCTCGATTTCGGGCAGTGGCAGGTTGACCGATTGGTCTATCCGCAACCGGCCGGCGCTGCAGGGCTACAACGGATACAGCCACTTCGCCATCAAGGCTGAGAAAGCCGGTGAGCTGGTCGATGCGCGCGTGCTGAACGGGCCTTACGACCTCAACCCCTCCGGCGCCCCGGGCATGCGCAAGATGTTCGACGGCTTCGGCCACGGTGCCAATCGCCAGACCATGGTGGGCGTGCCCCACTTCAAGACCGTCGACTTCTACGGTCGTTTCCCCACCGCCGATCTCGTCTTCTCTGACGCACGCTTCCCTGGCGGCGTACGCATGACGGCGTTCTCGCCCTTCATTCCGCATAACGACCGCGACAGCTCCATGCCGGCGGCGCTGATGGAGTTCGAGATCGTCAACACCACGGCTGACGAACTGACCTATACGTTGGCCGGTACGCTCGGGAACTACGGCTCCAACAGCGGCACGCATACGTTCAGGCAGGCCAATGGTGTCAGCGCCCTGCACCTCACCTCGAACGATCCCGACCTCAGGGACACGGATCGCGGCGACCTGACCATCGCCACCGACGCCGAGGATGTCGATCACACCGACTATCACTTCCGCGGCCAGTGGTTCGACGACCTCGCCGTCTACTGGAAGGAGTTCGCGCGCCCCGGCCGCTTGCCGACCCGCACCTATGACAAGCCGCGATCGAAACACATGTACGCCCAGCCCGAGCACGCCACGCTCGGCGCGCGGGTGACCGTGCCGGCCGGCGGCCGCAAGACGGTGCGCTTCGTCATCTCGTGGAACTTCCCCAAGGGCGATATCTACTGGGCCTTCCGGCCCAAGCCCGACGGCATCATCCCCGCCGACAGGCCGACCCCGAGCTGGACCAACTACTATTCGACCCAGTGGGCGGACTCGCTGGCCAGCGCCACCGATGCGCTGACGCGGTGGGACAGCCTCAAGGGCGGGACGGTCGCCTTCCGCGATGCCCTGTTCGGCACCACGCTGCCACCCGAGGTCACCGATGCCGCAAGCTCGACGCTGGCGCTGCTGCGCACCGCGACGGTGATCCGGCTCGAGCATGGCGAACTCTGGGCCTGGGAGGGCCAGCACACCAATGACGGCTCGTGCGAAGGCTCCTGCACGCATGTGTGGAACTACCAGCAGGCGCTGCCGCATCTCTTCCCGGCCATCGAGCGCACGCTGCGCGAGACCGAACTGACCTACAACATGCTGCCGACAGGCGGTCTCACCTTCCGCCAGAAGCTGCCGCTCGGCTCGGGCTTCGACATCATCGGCCCCTGCGCTGACGGGCACTTTGGGGCGATCGTCAAAACCTTCCGCGACTGGAAGCTGTCGGGCGATACCGAATGGTTGAAGCGCTACTGGCCCAAGGTCAAGCGCGCGCTCGAATATGCCTGGAGCGACCAGAACCCCGACCGCTGGGATCCGGAGCAAACCGGCATCCTCACCGGCCGCCAGCACCAGACCCTGGACATGGAACTGTTCGGGCCCAACTCGTGGCTGGGCTCCATCTATGTCGCGGCGCTGCTTGCCGCCTCCGAGATGGCCAAGGCAGTCGGCGAAACCGAATTCGCCGAGAAGACGGCCCGCATGGGCAAGGCCGGCGCCGAATACATCGATACCGAACTCTTCAACGGCCGCTGGTTCGTCCAGAAGATCGACCTGGGCGACAGAAGCGTGGTCGAGGCCTTCGACGAGGGTCGCGCCGCCGGCGTGCTCGCTGACAGCTTCATGGACGTCTACTGGTCCGACGAGTTCGGCGAGATCAAGTACCAGATGGGCGAGGGCTGCATCTCCGACCAGATTCTCGGCCAGTGGCACGCCGAAGTCGCCGGCCTCGGCCATTTCCTCGACAAGGGCCGGGTGAAGACAGCGCTGAAGGCGGTCTACGACAACAACTTCCAGCGCTCGCTCGCCGACCACTTCAACCCCTGCCGCAACTACGCCTACGAAGACGAGGGCGGCCTCCTGATCGCCACCTATCC
>DASWWF010000319.1:0-2025 GCA_036401035.1 Devosia sp. | reverse complement strand
CACGAAGAACAGGTAGTTGATGACGTGCTCGGGCTTGCCGGTGAAGCGGGCGCGCAGCACCGGGTCCTGGGTGGCGACGCCAACCGGGCAGGTGTTGAGGTGGCACTTGCGCATCATCACGCAGCCCGCCGCGATCAGCGGAGCCGTGGCCATGCCGAATTCGTCGGCGCCGAGCAGGGCCCCGATGACCACGTCACGGCCGGTGCGGATGCCGCCGTCGACCTGCACCGCGATACGCGAGCGCAGCTTGTTGCCGACGAGGGTCTGGTGGGTTTCGGCAAGGCCGATTTCCCACGGCGAACCGGCATGCTTGAGCGAGGTCAGGGGGCTGGCGCCCGTGCCGCCTTCGTAGCCGGAAATGGTCACGTGGTCGGCGCGCGCCTTGGCGACGCCGGCGGCGACCGTGCCGACACCGACTTCGGAGACGAGCTTGACCGAGACCATGCCCTCCGGGTTGACGTTCTTGAGATCGAAGATCAGCTGGGCCAGGTCTTCGATCGAATAGATGTCATGGTGCGGCGGCGGGGAGATCAGGCCCACGCCCTTGGTCGAGTGACGCACCTTGGCGATGACGTCGTTGACCTTGTCGCCGGGCAACTGGCCGCCTTCGCCGGGCTTTGCGCCCTGCGCCATCTTGATCTGCATCATGTCGGAGTTGACCAGGTATTCCGTGGTCACGCCGAAACGGCCCGAGGCGATCTGCTTGATGGCAGAGCGCTTGGAATCGCCGTTCGGCATCGGCACGAAACGGTCGGGCTCCTCGCCGCCTTCGCCGGTGTTCGACTTGCCGCCGATCCGGTTCATGGCGATGGCCAGCGTCGTATGGGCTTCGAGCGAGATCGAGCCATAGGACATGGCGCCGGTGGAAAAGCGGCGGACGATGTCGGCAGCCGACTCGACTTCCTCAAGCGGCACCGGCGTGCGGCCATCCTCCTCGGCCGCCTTGAGGCGGAAGAGCGAGCGGATGGTGACGTACTTGTCCTCGACCTCGTTCACCATCCTGGCGAACTCGCGGTACTTGTCGCGGGCATTGCCGCGGGCGGCATGCTGCAGGTTGGCGACCGTTTCCGAGCGCCAGACATGGGCTTCGCCGCGCTGGCGGAAGGCATAGTCGCCGCCGATGTCGAGCACGTCCTCGAGCACCGGCGAGTTGCCGAAGGCTTCGATGTGACGCTTGACGGTTTCTTCGGCGATCTCGGCGAGTCCGGCGCCCTCGATGGTGGTGGCGGTGCCGGTGAAATAGGTGTTCACGAAGTCCGAGCTCAGGCCCACGGCGTCGAAGATCTGCGCGCCGCAATAGGACTGGTAGGTCGAGATGCCCATCTTGGCGGTGACCTTGAGGATGCCCTTACCGATCGCCTTGATGTAGCGGTAGATGATCTCGCCATCGTCGACCTCGGACGGGAACTGGTCCCGCATCGAGAGCAGGGTCTCGAACGCCAGGTACGGGTTCACCGCCTCGGCGCCGTAACCGGCCAGAGCACAGAAGTGATGGATCTCCCGCGCTTCGCCGGTCTCGACCACGAGGCCAACCGACGTGCGGAGGCCCTTGCGGATCAAGTGGTGGTGCACGCCCGCCGTCGCCAGCAGCGCCGGGATCGCCACCCGGTCGCGGCTCATGGCGCGATCGGAGAGGATGATGATGTTGTCGCCCGAATGGACGGCCATCTCGGCATCGGAGAACAGCTGGTCGAGCGCCGCCTTCATGCCTTCCGCGCCTTCCGACAACGGATAGGTGATGTCGAGCGTCTTCGACCGGAAGGGATTGTCCTCCATGCCGCCAATGGCGCGGATCTTTTCGAGATCCTCGTTGGTCAGGATCGGCTGGCGCACTTCGAGGCGCTGCCGCTTGCTGCCACCCGAAAGGTCGAGCACGTTCGGCCGCGGGCCGATGAACGAGACCAGACTCATCACCAGCTCTTCGCGGATCGAGTCGATCGGCGGGTTGGTGACCTGGGCGAAGTTCTGCTTGAAGTAGGTGTAGAGCAGCTTGGACTTGTTCGACATCGCCGAGATCGGCGTGTC
>DASWWF010000318.1:0-3883 GCA_036401035.1 Devosia sp. | reverse complement strand
TCGCTCACCACCATCCATGTCTCGAGCTACCAGATGGGCCTGGCGGCCGGGCAGATGCTCTTGAAGCGGCTCAACAAGGAGGAGACCGGCGAGCGCGTGGTGATGACGCCGATCCACATCGAGCTGCGCGACAGCACGGCGGCAAAGGCCTAGTCCGGCAGCACCACGCCGATCTTGGCGAGCAGGCCGCCATCCACCTTGTACTCGCCGCCGGTGCAGAAGGCGGCGCGCGGACCGGCGAGGAAGGCGACCATATTGCCCACATCTTCGGTCGAGCCGACTCGCCCGATCGGATGCGCCTTGCCCCATTCGGCAACGACCTCGTCCTCGGTGCGGCCATCGAGGTTCTCCGACGCCGCGAAGCGCAGCATCGGCGTATCGATCGAGCCTGGGCACACCGAATTGACCCGGATGCCATCCTTGGCATGGTCGAGCGCCATCGCCCGGGTCAGCGCCAGTACCGCGCCTTTCGAGGCCACATAGGCCGCCACGTTGGTCTGGCAGGCGATGCCCTGCACCGAGGCGATGTTGACGATCGAGCCGCCGCCCGATTTCCGCATCAGCGGCACGGCATGATGGCCGGTCAGATAAATGCCCTTGAGGTTGACGCCCATGACGCGGTCCCAGCCCGCCTCATCCATCGTCTCCACCGTCCCATAGGGCTGGATCGCGGCTGAGTTGACGACGATGTCGAGTCGCCCGAACCGGGTCGCCACCTGCTCGAAAAGGCTAGCCACCGAGGCGCCCGAACTGACGTCGCCGACAATGCCGACGCCACCCGTTTCCGCCGCCGCCGAATCCAGTGCGGCACGGTCCGGCCCGAACAGCACGACCCGCGCCCCTTCGCGCGCCAGCGCCCGCGCGCTGCCCAGGCCGATTCCGGTTGCGCCGCCGGTGATCACCGCCACCTTGCCGTCGAGTTCACCCATACTTTCCTCCCATTGTTCTGGCCGCCGCCGGGCGCAAAACTGTCTGATCCAACAAGGCTTCCCACCGCACGCAAAGCCGGACTTTAGACGCAGGATTTAGATGCGTTCCAAACTCGGTTGCGGTAAGGATGCTGCAAACAGTATGACTTTTGAGGAGACCACTATGAGTTCGGCCCCCAACGGCGGCAAACTGCGCAGCCGTGCCTGGTTCGACAATCCCGAAAACGCCGACATGACGGCGCTCTATCTCGAGCGCTACATGAATTACGGCCTTTCCCGCGAAGAGCTGCAGTCGGGCAAACCGATCATCGGCATCGCCCAGACCGGTTCGGATCTGTCGCCCTGCAACCGCCACCACATGGTGCTGGCCGAACGCGTTCGCGAAGGCATCCGCGAAGCCGGCGGCATCGCGCTGGAATTCCCCGTCCACCCGATCCAGGAAACCGGCAAGCGTCCCACCGCGGGGCTCGACCGTAACCTTGCCTATCTCGGCCTCGTCGAAGTCCTCTACGGCTACCCGCTCGATGGCGTGGTGCTGACCATCGGCTGCGACAAGACCACCCCGGCCATGCTGATGGGTGCTGCCACCGTCAACATCCCGGCGATCGCGCTCTCGGTCGGACCGATGCTCAACGGTTGGCACAAGGGCGAGCGCACCGGCTCGGGCACCATCGTCTGGAAGGCCCGTCAGATGATGGCCGCCGGCGAAATCGACTACCCGCAGTTCATCGAGCTGGTGGCCTCCTCGGCCCCGTCGACCGGCTACTGCAACACCATGGGCACCGCCTCGACCATGAACTCGCTGGCCGAAGCCCTCGGCATGCAGCTGCCGGGTTCGGCCGCCATTCCGGCGCCCTATCGCGACCGCGCCGAAATGGCCTGGCGCACCGGCAAGCGCATCGTCGAGATGGTGGCTGAGGACCTCAAACCCTCGGACATCCTCACCAAGGACAATTTCATCAACACCATCGTCGTCAACTCGGCGATCGGCGGGTCGACCAACGCCCCGATCCACGTCAACGCCATTGCCCGCCATATCGGCGTCGAGCTCAACATCGACGACTGGCAGACGCACGGCCAGAACATCCCGCTGCTGGTCAACCTGCAGCCGGCCGGTGAGTATCTGGGCGAAGACTACTACCATGCCGGCGGCGTGCCGGCCGTGGTCAACGAGCTGATGAAGCAGGGCCTGATCCGCGAGGGCGCCCCGACCGTCAACGGCAAGTCCATCGGCGAAAACTGCCGCTCGACCCCGATCCAGGACGACAAGGTCATCAAGACCTTCGACGCCCCGCTCAAGAAAGCCGCCGGCTTCCTCGTGCTGCGCGGCAATCTCTTCGACAACGCCATCATGAAGACCTCGGTGATCAGCCAGGAATTCCGCGAGCGCTACCTCTCCGATCCGGCTCATCCGGGCATGTTCGAGGGCAAGGCCGTGGTCTTCGACGGTCCGGAGGACTACCACCACCGCATCGATGACCCGTCGCTCGAGATCGACGAGCACACGCTGCTCTTCATGCGCGGCGCCGGCCCGATCGGCTATCCGGGTGCCGCCGAAGTCGTCAACATGCGGCCGCCGGACTACCTCATCAAGAAGGGCGTCACCTCGCTCGCCTGCATCGGCGACGGCCGCCAGTCGGGAACCTCGGGCTCGCCCTCGATTCTCAACGCCTCGCCGGAAGCGGCCGCGGGCGGCAATCTTGCCATCCTCAAGACCGGCGACCGGGTGCGCATCGACCTCAACAAGGGCGACGCCAACATCCTGATCTCGGACGAGGAAATCGCCAGGCGCCGCGCCGACCTGCAGTCGCATGGCGGCTACAAGTACCCGGCGCACCAGACCCCGTGGCAGGAAATCCAGCGCGGGCTCGTCGACCAGCTCGGCAACGGCGCCGTCCTCAAGCCCGCCGTCAACTACCAGCGCATCGCCCAAACCCAGGGCATCCCCCGCGACAACCACTGATCGCTGCGGTGAAGACGCCAAAGGCCCGGAGCGATCCGGGCCTTTTGTTTTGCGTGCGATGTCGCAGGGCGCTCTGGCCTAATTGACCCCTGGCCGCACCCGTGACTCCCGCCGGAAATCGCTCGGCGACATCCCGGAGATCTTCCGGAAACTCTTGTTGAACGCCGACAGCGACCCGAACCCCGAATCCATCGCGATCGACAGCACATTGTCGTTGGCGCTCAGCAGCCTCGCCTGCGCATAGCTCAGCCGCAGCAGGTTCACATATTCGTTCAGCGTCATCCCGGTGGATTTCTTGAACACGCTCATCGCGTATTTCGGATGGATGTCCGCCGACGAGGCGATGTCGACCGCGTCGATATCCTCGCGGAAATTTTCCGAGATGAAGGTGCAGATCGAGCCGATATTGTGGAACCCCTGCAGGTCGATCGGCCCGCTTTCGCCCTCGCTCAGATCGGCCGGCGCCACCAGTCGATAGGGCTCGAACTGCATCCGCTCGATCCGCAGCAGCAGTTCATCCACCGCATGCTCGCGCCGCTCGATCGAAGCCGATTTCATATACTCCGCCCAGCGGTCGAAGCTGGCGCCATCGGCGGCATCGCGCTCCGCCGTCACCAGCGCCGCCCCGTGCACCAGCTTGTGCGCCAGCCCCGGCGGCAGGCGCAGGCGGAAGAAGTGGATCAGCGGCAGGTGGATGGCGATATAGAAGGCGTCATCGCTGGCATCGACCACCTGATGCGGCAGCCCGCCCCAGAACAGCGCCAGGTCGCCGGCCGAGAGCCGCATCGAATGGCCGTGCATCCGGTAGTCGACCGTGCCGCGATAGAGGAAGTTGACCTCGACCTGTGCGTGCCAGTGCGGGCAGCTCATGATGCCGGGCTGGTCGCGCGACACCACGAGGTTCTGCGGTTCGGCCCCGAGCGTGCCGCGCGGCTCCCAGTATCGCTTGCTCACGACAAACTCCTAGCGGATGCGCTGCTCGTCGGCGCCG
>DASWWF010000317.1:0-2633 GCA_036401035.1 Devosia sp. | reverse complement strand
CTCGTCCATATCATCGGCACCACCGGCTGCACGGCCGAGGACGATGCGGAGATCGCCAGGGCGGGGGCCGGCGCCCGGATCGTCAAGAGCGGCAATTTCTCGCTGGGCGTCAATGTGCTGCTCGGCCTCGTGCGCCAGGCTGCGGCGGCGCTGCCGGGCTTCGACGTCGAAATCGTCGAAATGCACCACAACAAGAAGGTCGATGCGCCCTCGGGCACGGCGCTGATGCTGGGGCAGGCGGCGGCCGAGGGGCGGGGCGTGGATCTCGCCACCCACAAGGTCAGCGGCCGCGACGGGCATACGGGCGCGCGCGAGGCCGGAACCATCGGCTTTGCGGCGCTGCGCGGCGGCAATGTCATCGGCGATCACACCGTGATCCTCGCGGGCGGCTCGGAACGCATCGAGTTGACGCATCGGGCCGACAACCGGGCGCTCTTTGCCGATGGGGCGGCGCGCGCCGCCCTCTGGGCCCGCGACCAGCGCCCCGGACTCTATTCCATGGCCGACGTGCTCGGCTTTAATCGACAGGATAATTGACCATGACCGGCACGCTGATCCTCGTCCGCCACGGACAGAGCGAGTGGAACCTCAAGAACCTCTTCACCGGCTGGCGCGACCCGCCGCTGACCGAAAAGGGCATCGAGGAGGCCAAGCATTGCGGGCGTGAGCTCAACAAATATGGCTTCATCCCGGATTACTGCTTCACCTCGAGCCTGCAGCGGGCGCAGCATACGCTGGACCTGATCCTCAACGAGGGGAAGATCTTCGACATCACCATTACCCGCAACCGGGCGCTGAACGAGCGCGACTATGGCGATCTCTCGGGCCTCAACAAGGACGATGCGCGCGCCAAGTGGGGCGAGGAGCAGGTGCTGATCTGGCGCCGGTCCTATGACGTGCCCCCGCCGGGCGGCGAGTCGCTCAAAGACACCGCAGCGCGGACGCTGCCGTTTTATCGGGCGCAGATCGAGCCGATGGTGGCCTCGGGCAAGACGGTGCTGGTGGCGGCGCATGGCAATTCGCTGCGCTCGATCGTGATGGCAATCGAGAACCTGACGCCGGACGAGATCCTCAAGCGCGAGATCGCCACCGGCGAGCCGACGATCTATCGGCTGAAGAAGGACGGCTCGCTCGACGAAGTCGTCACCATGGGCCAGTCGCAGCGCAGTGCGCCCGTCGACGCCTCGGGTCCGGAAGGCAAGGGTGGCCCGCTGCGCACGCCCGACGCGATGCCGAAGGAAGGGCCGAAGGGCTAGGGTGGGCGGTGAGCCCGGACCTCGTGGTTCGACAGGCTCACCATCAGGTCCTCTCAGTAGCCCTCATCCTGAGCTTGTCGAAGGGCGAGGGCGTGGCTGTCAGCCCTTTGCTGCCACTCCACACTCCCAGCCGAGGATGGCGCGCTTGCGCGGCAGGCCCCAGTGGTAGCCGGTCAAGGCGCCTGACGTTCCCACCACGCGGTGGCAGGGGACCACGAAACTGATCGGGTTCTTGCCCACGGCGGCGCCGACGGCGCGGGAAGCGGCCGGGCGGCCGATCTTGCGGGCGACGTCCGAATAGGTCGTCGCCTTGCCCACCGGAATGCGCAACAGCGTCTCCCAGACCGACACTTCGAAATCGGTGCCGATCAGCACCACGCGCACCGGCTGCTTGGGGTCCCAGCGGGTGGGATCGAAGACGCGCGCCGCGACCGGGGCGATGGCGGCGTCGTTGCGGGTGTAGCTGGCATTGGGCCAGCGCAGGCGCAGGTCCTCGAAGGCTGCCGCGACGGTCATCTCCGCGTCGGCAAAGCCGATGCCGGCAAGGCCGTATTCGGTGGTGACCAGCACTGCGGTGCCGAAGGGCGAGGCGGCGGCGCCCCAGGTCATCTGGATGCCTTCGCCGCGATTGCGCCAGACGCCTGGCGGCATCGCTTCGTGGGTGACGAAGAGATCGTGGAGGCGCGAGGTCGAGGACAGGCCCACCTCGTAGGTGGTGTCGAGCACGCTCTGCCGATCCGCGAGCAGGCTCTTGGCGTGGTCGAGGGCGACCGCCTGGGCAAAACTCTTGGGCGTCAATCCGCACCAGCGCCGGAACAGGTCGGTGAGCTGGCGTTCGGTGTAGCCAAGCGCGCGGGCGAAGGCGCCGAGATCCGCCTCGTCCGGGCCGTTATCGGAAAGGAAGCGGATGGCTGCGCGCACCGCCTCATAATCGGAAGCCGGGGAAAGGGTCTGTTGCTGGTTCATGGGAGGAAGATAGGGGCGGCCGCGACGGGATGCGACCCGATTTTGACGGCAGCGGCCGCAGTTCTCTCAATCCCCTCGCCCCTTTGGGGAGAGGGTCAGGGTGGGGTCGCCCCACGCTCGTGGGCTTGGCTCTACCCTCGCGCCTTCTTGAGCGCCGTGCCAAAAACCTTAGCAAAACTCGCCTTGTCGTCGGGGTTCATGAAGGCGCCGATGGTGAGGTCGGTTTCGCGGCTGCGGAGGTGGAGGGCGGTGGTGCGTTCGTTGAAGTCACGGTCGATGACCAGCTTGACGAAGAACGGGTTGAACCGGGTGATCTCGGCCTTGCCGCTGGCGGCAACCTGCTTGACCTCCAGTTCGTCGGGCCAGAGCGTCACCACTTCGTACTGCTTGCCCGACTTCATCGAGGCGGCC
>DASWWF010000316.1:0-1769 GCA_036401035.1 Devosia sp. | reverse complement strand
GCCGAAAAGCACGGCATTCCGGTCATGGAGACCAATGCCGGCAAGTCCAGCCTGCCGCACGACCACCCGCTCAACATGGGCTCGGTCGGCGTCACCGGTTCGTCCGCCTCCAACCTCCTCGCCGAGCAGGCCGATGTGGTGCTGGCGGTGGGCTCGCGCCTCCAGGATTTCACCACCGGCTCCTGGGCCCTGTTCAAGGCCGAGGGTGTGAAGATCATCGGGCTCAATACCCAGCTCTTCGACGCCGGCAAGCACCGCGCCCAGACGCTGGTCGCCGACGCCAAGGCCGGGCTCGAAGCGCTGGAAGCCCGACTCGGCGGCTGGAAATCGGCAGACAACTGGGTCGCCACCGCCAAGTCCGCCAAGACCGACTGGCTGGCTGCGGCCAAACTCGTCACCGACCCGACCAATGCCCTGCCCTCCGACGCCCAGGTGATCGGCGCCGTACACCGCGCCCGTGGCTCGAAGGCGACGCTGGTCTGCGCCTCGGGAGGCCTGCCCGGCGAGCTCCACAAGCTCTGGCCGGCCGGCGAGCCGGGCAGCTACCATATGGAATACGGCTACTCGACCATGGGCTACGAGATCGCCGGCGGTCTTGGAGTGAAGCTCGCCAAACCCGATCACGACGTCATCGTCATGCTCGGCGACGGCAGCTACATGATGATGAACTCCGAGATCGCCTCCTCGGTGCAACTCGGCATGAAGCTCACCATCGTGGTGCTCGACAATCGCGGCTTCGGCTGCATCAACCGGTTGCAGATGGCGACCGGCGGGGCCAACTTCAACAATCTGCTCAAGGACACCCGGCACGAGACCCTGCCCGAGATCGACTTCGCCATGCACGCCGCCTCCATGGGTGCGTGGTCCAAGAAAGTCGCCGGAATCGCCGATCTCGAAGCCGGCCTTGCCGAAGCTGCCGAGATCGACCGCACCACCGTGCTGGTCATCGACACCGACCCGCTGATCTCGACCGATGCCGGCGGCCACTGGTGGGACGTCGCCGTTCCGGAAGTCTCGGTTCGGCCGACGGTCAACGCCGCCCGCAAGGACTACGAAGCCGCCCTCAAGGGCCAGCAGCTCTAGGACCCGACCATGAAAGCCAAACTGGGCATGTCCCCCATCGCGTGGTGGAACGACGATCTCGTCGAACTCAGCGACGATGTGAGCCTCGAGGAATGCCTGCGCCAGTCGCGCTCGGCCGGCTTCACCGGCATGGAAAAGGGCCGCCGCTTCCCCGACGATCCGGCGGTGATGCTGCCCATCCTCAAGGCCGCCGACGTGACCCTCTGCGGCGGCTGGTTCTCCGGCACGCTGGTCAACGAGGAGCTGGCGGCCAACAAAGACCGCATCGCCCCGATGATCGAACTCTTCAAGGCCGTCAACGCCCCCTGCATCGTCTATGGCGAAGTCGGCCGCTCCATCCAGGGCGATCGCAGCAAGCCGCTGGCCACCAAGCCCAAACTCGCCGATGACGAGATGAAGGACTATGCCAGAAAGGTCACCGCCTTTGGCGAATGGTGTGCCGAGCAGGGCATGCCGCTGAGCTACCACCACCACATGGCCGCCGTGGTCGAGACCGAGCCCGAACTCGACGCCTTCATGGCTGCTTCTGGCCCCGGCATTCCGCTGCTGCTCGATGCCGGTCACCTGGCCTTTGCCGGCGGCGACGTGCTGCGCGCCATCGACAACCACCACGCCCGCATCAACCACGTGCACGTCAAAGACATCCGCCGCTCCGTCGTCGATGGCCTCGACCGCACGAAACAGTC
>DASWWF010000315.1:0-2847 GCA_036401035.1 Devosia sp. | reverse complement strand
CGACCGCTAAATGACGCCGAAGCTCTCGCGGCGCTCGACTGGTATCGGGCGGCGGGCGTTGACCTGGCGCAGGTCGATGCCCCGGTCGATCGCTTCGCCGCGTCTGTGCCGGCGGTGCGGGCACGGGTGCCGGCGGGCATGACGGTGCAACCCAGCGTGACGCCGATCATGGCCCCTGCCCCGGCCCGCGATCTCCCCGCGCCGCCGATCGCCGTGTCGCTCAATGCAGATCCATCCGAGACGCGCGCCTTGGCGGCCAGCGCCAACACGCTCGACGAGCTGCGGGCGGTGATGAATGCCTATGACGGCTGCCTGCTCAAGAAGCGGGCGACGCAGCTCTGCTTTGCCGATGGTAATCCCCAGGCTGAGATCATGCTCGTGGGCGAAGGCCCGGGCGAACAGGAGGACATCCAGGGCAAGCCCTTTGTCGGCCGGGCCGGGCAATTGCTGGATCGCATGCTGGCGGCGATCGGGCTCGACCGCAGCAAGGTCTTTATCGCCAACATGGTGCCGTGGCGGCCGCCGGGGAACCGCAACCCGACGCCGGAAGAACTGGCGCTCTGTTCGCCGTTTCTTCACCGGCAGGTGGAGCTGGTGGCGCCCAAGCTATTGGTGACGCTGGGCAATGTACCGACGCAGTCGCTGTTTGCGACGAGCCTCGGCATCACCCGCATGCGGGGGCAGTGGAAGACGCTGAGCATCAATTCGCTCACCCTGCCCGCGCTGCCGACGTTGCACCCGGCCTACCTGTTGCGCACGCCGGCGAGCAAGGCGATGGCATGGCAGGACATGCTCAGCCTCAAGGCCGCGATGGCCGAGCACGGAATTGCTTAAGGACGACGACCCGAAAAATACCTGAGCGGGTTGAAGGAACTGCCTGAATTTGGTCTGAGTTGACGGCCAAGCGGCTGTGACTGCCCGTCGCGTCAACGGAATCGTACGAACGCCATGTCGTCCGCCTTCAAGATTTATGCCCTGTTCATCGGTTCGGCGCTGCTGATGTTCGGCGGCGGACTGCAGGGGCTGCTGCTCAGCGTGCGCGGCGCCGAAGAAGGGTTTTCTCTGCTGGCGCTGGGCCTTATCGGCACCGGCTGGTCGGTTGGTTTCGTCGCCGGGTCGATCACGGTACCGCTCCTGGTGCAGCGGGTCGGGCATATCCGGGCCTTCTCGATCATGGCGGCGATCGGCACTGTCACGATCCTCCTCAACCTGCTCTGGGTGCAGGATATCGGCTGGATCACGCTGCGCGCCTTTTCGGGCTTCTGCTTTGCCGGCGCGGCGATGATCGTTGAAAGCTGGCTCAACGAGGTGGCGGACAACCGCAGCCGCGGCACGATCTTTTCGGTCTATGTGACCATCAACATGGCAGCCTCGACCGTCGGCCAGCTCGCCATGTCGGTGACCGGCACGCATGGCTATGTGCCATTCGTGATCGGCGCCATCGCCTTCATCTGCGCCATCCTGCCCAGCGCCATGACCTCGACGCCGCAGCCCAGGCCGCTCAAATCGGCCAAGCTCGATGTGCGGCTGCTCTACAAGACTTCGCCGCTGGCAGTGATCGCGAGTTTCGCCTGCGGCATGGCGAACGGCAGTTTCGGCACGCTGGCGCCGGTCTATGGCTATGAGACCGGGCTCGATGCAGCCGGCATCGCGCTGCTGTTCGCGGTGACGGCGATCCTCGGCGCCGTGGCGCAAATCCCGGCGGGACGCATATCGGACAAGATCGACCGGCGGCTGGTGATGGTGTTCCTCAGCGGCGCGGCGGCAGTGATCGGGCTGCTGATGGTGCTGGCGAGCTCGGTCGGGCTGATGGCCGGGGGCAGCATCCTGACCTTCATCTTCTTTGCCATGTATGGCTTTGCCGCCAACCCGCTCTACGCCATCGCGGTGGCGCATGCGAACGACTTCGCCAAGGACGGCGAGTTCGCGCGGGTGGCCGGCGGCATGCTGCTGATCCTGGGCATCGGGCTGGCCATCGGCCCGATCATTGCCTCATGGGTGATGCAGAACGTGGCGCCGGTGGGGCTCTTCATCGTCACGGCGACTTTCCACGGCGCGCTGGCGGTGACCGCCTTCCTGCGCATGAAGGTGCGGCCGGTGCGCGACGCCAAGGGCCGCGTGCGGTTCCGCGCCATGAACGCCGAAAAGGGCGTAAGCCCAGGTACGGTGGAGCTCGATCCGCGTGCCGAGGAAAGCCAGGAAGACCTGCCGCGCTCGGCGGCGACGTCCAAGCCGCACGAGGCCAATATCCTCGTGCCGGAGCCGCTGAACCCGACAGTGCTGGTGCAGGACGAGCCCAAGACGGTCGCCGAGCCCGAGGCCCCCGCCCCGGCGGAGGAGGCCCCGGCGACGCCAGACGCGCCGGTCATCGAGGCCAAGCCGGCCAAGACCGGACCCAAGAAGAAGACGGACAAAGATGTTCAAGAGTGAGCTCGACCAGAGCAAGGCCTTCGTGCCGCTGAAGATCGCCGTGCTGGCCGTTTCCGACACGCGCACGCTGGAGACGGATACGGCCGGGGCGCTGCTCAAATCGCTGATGGAAGCGGATGGCCACATCTGTGCCGATCGCGCCGTAGTCCGCGACGATATCCAGCAGATCCGGGCGACGGTGATGGGCTGGGTGATCAACCCCGAGATCGACGCCGTGATCACCACCGGCGGCACCGGCTTTTCGGGCCGCGACGTGACGCCGGAAGCGCTGGAGCCGCTGTTCCAGAAGCGGATGGACGGTTTTTCGGTGCTGTTCCACCAGTATTCGGCGACAACCGTCGGCACGAGCTCGCTGCAGTCGCGCGCCACGGCGGGACTTATCGGCACGACATTCGTCTTCTGCTTGCCCGGCTCGCG
>DASWWF010000314.1:0-2789 GCA_036401035.1 Devosia sp. | reverse complement strand
GAGCTACGACTATGTCGGCGATCTGGGCGAGACCATTGCGCTGATCTGGCCGCATCACGGCGGTGACGAGGAACTGCCATCGCTCACCGACCTGATCGAACTGTTCAACACCACCAGCAAGGCCGAACTGCCGAAACTCATCGCCTCGCTGCTGACCCGGGCCGAGATCAACGAGCGCTGGGCGCTGGTCAAGCTCGCGACCGGCGCCCTGCGCATCGGGCTTTCGGCGCGGTTGGCCAAGACCGCGCTGGCGGAAGTGTCGGGCAAGGACCTGCAGGAGATCGAGGAGGTCTGGCACGGCATCAAGCTGCCCTATACCGATCTCTTCGCCTGGCTGGACGGGCGGGAGGAGCGCCCGGATATCGATCACGCGGCGCGCTTCCATCCGATGATGCTGTCGAACCCGATCGACGAAGAAAAGGACATCGAGAAACTCGATCCGTCCGATTTTTCGGCCGAGTGGAAATGGGACGGCATCCGCGTGCAGATGATCGCCTCGCGTGGGCAGGTGTCGCTGTTCTCGCGCACCGGCGACGACATCGCGGCGGCCTTCCCCGATGTGGTGGACGCCGTGTTCGGCGATGCGGTGCTGGATGGCGAGTTGCTGGTCGGGCGCGATTTCGAACCGGCGCTGTTCAACGACCTGCAGCAGCGGCTCAACCGCAAGGTGGCGAGTGCCAAGCACCTTGCCGACTTCCCGGCCTTCATCCGCGTCTACGACATGCTGTTCGACGGCAGCGAGGATATCCGCGCGCTGACCTGGACCGAGCGGCGGGCGCGGCTCGAAGCGTGGTTCGAGAAGAACCCGCAGACACGGATGGACCTGTCCGAAGTGCTTCCTTTCGCATCGTGGGAGGAACTGGCGGAACTGCGCCGCAAGGGCGCCGACGAGCACGGCCATGAAGGCGTGATGGTCAAGCTCCGCACCTCGCCCTATGTGCCGGGCCGGCCCAAGGGGCTGTGGTACAAATGGAAGCGCGATCCGAACGTCGTCGACGCGATCCTGATGTATGCGCAGCGTGGCCACGGCAAGCGGTCGTCGTTCTACTCGGACTACACGTTCGGGGTGTGGAAGGGGAACGAGATCGTCCCCATCGGCAAGGCCTATTTCGGCTTCACCGACGAGGAGCTCAAGCTGCTCGACAAGTGGGTGCGCAACAATACCGTCGCCAGCTTCGGGCCGGTGCGCGAGGTGAAGAAAGAACTGGTGTTCGAGGTGGCGTTCGACTCGGCGCAGGAGAGTACGCGGCACAAGTCCGGCGTCGCTCTTCGCTTTCCGCGCATCAACCGGATACGGTGGGACAAGCCGGCCGGCGAGGCCGCGACGCTCGAAGACATGCAGGTCTTCCTCGCCGCCAGTTAGGAGTTGGTTCACATGTCCCTCGCCGCCATCGAGCGCAAGATCGCCGAACTCACCGCCCAGATGGCCAAGGCCGCCGAGGCCGAGGATTTCGAGAAGGCCGCGGCCCTGCGCAACGAGATCGAGGCGCTCACGGGTGGCGGATTGATCCGCAAGCCACCACCGGGCGAGATGGGGCTGGGCACCAATATCCCGGTCGCGGCGCCGCCGAAGAACTGGCGGCGGCCGAAAAAGCCCGATCCGATGACTGCAAACTTCAAGCCGCGCGGAAAACGGTAGAAGACAACACTTCCGCAACCATGCGCAGATTTCCCGCAGCTTTAGGGCCTATTTGCGCGGGGAACTGGCAGAGTTTGTTTACTCTCGCCGGGCCTAGACTTCACGCATGGGGGGCATGATGGACGGCCTGTCCCTCGCCAATGCGAGAACGCAGATGGACGCGAATGCAGGATCAGGGACAGCCGGTGCTTGGAACGAGCACGAGCTGACCGCGCTTGCCGCCAACGAGACCACCTACGCGGTCTACATCACCGACGCGGCCGCCAACATCATCTACGTCAACCGCAAGTTCACCGAGATGCTGGGCTACGATCCGGCCGAGGTGATCGGGCAGAATCCCCGCAAGCTGCTCGGCAGCACGCAATATGAAGAGGCGGATTACCGCCGCATGTGGAAGGACCTCCGCCAGGGGCTCGATGTCGAGCGCGAGGTCCGCACCTATGACAAATCCGGCGCCGAGGTCTGGCTGTCGCTGACGCTGCGGCCGCTGCTGGCGCCCGACGGGTCGCTGAAGCACCTCCTCGCGCTGATGGAAGACACCACCGAGACGCGGCAGATCCAGGGATTGCAGCGCGAGGTGCTCGAGGCGGTGGCGCAGGACCTGCCGCTGCGCGAGGTGATGAACTTCATCTGCAAGCGGGTCGAGGTGATCTTCCCCGAAGTCGTCTCGACCATCCTTGCGGTCGACGAGAACATGAAGCTCCATCCGCTGGCCGCGCCGTCGCTGCCGGCCTTCTACTCCGAGGCCATCGAAAATCTGCCCGCCGGCCCGAGCGCCGGCTCATGCGGGACCGCGGCCTGGCGTGGCGAGCCGGTGACGGTCGAGGATATCGACACCGATCCGCTCTGGGCCGACTACAAGGCGCTGGTGCTTCCGCTGGGCCTGCGAGCCTGCTGGTCCAGCCCGATCAAGCTCAGGGATGGGCGAGTCGCCGGCACCTTCGCGTTCTATTTCCGCGAACCACGCGGGCCGGGCATCTGGCACGAGCGCGTGGTCGCCGCCTGCGTACAGCTCTGCATGCTGGCGCTGGAGCGGCACGAGTCGCAGGAGCGCATCGCCAAGCTCGCCTATTACGACACGCTGACAGGCCTGCCCAACCGCACGATGCTGCGGCGTGAACTGGACGCGGCGTTCGCGGTCACCTCCGAC
>DASWWF010000313.1:0-7102 GCA_036401035.1 Devosia sp. | reverse complement strand
GCCAGCGCAACAGCAGCAGGGCATAGACATAGACGATGACCGTCCGCACCACGATCTCGACGAGGAAGAACGGCGGTTCATCGCCGATCAGCATGCGCTGCCAGTCGAGCACTTCGATGGGTTCCATGTCGCACTCCGGATCCGTTGCGTCTCGCAACGCCGGCCGCGGCCACGCGTTCCACCCGATGCGTACAACGACGATCCGACTACAGGTCGCCCACCAACACGATACGCATCAGGTCGGCCGTGTTGCGCGCGCCGAGCTTTTCCATCACCCGGGCCCGATGCACTTCGATGGTGCGCGGCGAGATGCCGAGTTCGCGTCCGGCTTCCTTGTTGGACTGGCCGTTGGTGATCAGCTGCAGCACTTCGCGCTCGCGCGGCGTCAGCTGATCGAAGCCGCGCACTTCGATGAGGCGGCGGCCGCTGTCGACGCTCTGCACGTGCACGTCATGGCGCAGCGCGTCGCGCACCGCAGCAACGAGATGCTCGGTATCGATCGGCCGGCTCAGCACGTCGGCGGCGCCGGCCTTCATCGCCATGACCACCAGATCGACATCCGGCTCGTCGCCGATCATGAAGATCGGCATGCCGGTGCGCATCGATTTGATCCGCCGCAGCACTGCCAGCCCCTCGTTGCCGCCCACCGCATAATTGATGATGGCGACATCGGGCCGGCGCCGCTCGATGGCGGCGAAAAAGCTCAGCGTATCGATGGAGAAGGCCGTCTGGAACCCCTCGAGCCGGAACAGCACGCTCAGCGCTTCGCAGTTCTTGGGATCGGGATCGACGATGTGGACCAATCGGTCGCGGTTGAGGAATGCGTGGTGGTAGATGTCGTCTGCCAAACTCGCCTCCAATGTCCCCTGGAGGAGCCGCCGGTGCCCTCGCCGGCTTCGGCTCCGTCCCTACGTGCCTCTACTCTGCGATAAGTGTTCCCGCTGTGCGTGAGTACACATACGTATCTCGACTACTTTTTCTAGGTCTACAGACCTATCCGCAGTGGATGCAAGTGGAAAATAGTCCTATCAACGCATAATGAAAAACCGGCGCCCGTGGTGGACGCCGGCTTTCTGTATTCGTGCCGGACCTCGAAGAGATCCGGCAGTGTCGGCTATTATTTCGCGGCAGGCTTCTTGGCAGCCGGCTTCTTGGCAGCAGCCGGCTTCTTGGCGGCGGCGGCCTTCGGAGCAGCAGCCTTGGGCGCAGCGGCCTTGGCCGGAGCCTTCGGCGCGGCCTTGGCGGCGGCCTTCACCGGAGCCTTGGCGGCCGGCTTCTTGGCAGCGGCCGGCTTGGCGGCAGCCTTCGGAGCAGCGGCCTTGCGGGCGGCCGGCTTGGCAGCGGGCTTCGCGGCGGCCTTGGCAGCCGGCTTGGCGGCGGCCTTCGGAGCAGCAGCCTTCGGAGCAGCGGCCTTCTTGGCGGCGGCCGGCTTTGCAGCGGCCTTGGCGGCGGGCTTGGCAGCAGCCTTGGCAGCCGGCTTCTTGGCGGCGGCGGGCTTGGCAGCAGCCTTGGCGGCCGGCTTGGCGGCGGCCTTCGGAGCAGCGGTCTTGGCAGCGGCCTTGGGAGCAGCGGCAGCCTTGGCAGCCGGCTTCTTGGCAGCGGGCTTTTTGGCGGCAGGCTTCTTGGCGGCAGAGGTCACGCTGGGAGCCTTCGGCGCAGCCATGGCCATGGTCTTCGAGCCGCCCTGGGCTTTGATCGCATCGCGGATTTCAGTGAGCAATTTTTCCTCGGTTGTTGGAGCGGGAGGGGCAGCCGGCGCGGCCGCTTCCTGTCTACGCAGACGATTGACGGCCTTCACCACAAGGAACAGCACGAAGGCGACAATGGCGAACTTTACTACGGCATTGATGAACAGCCCGTAATTGAAAGTCGGAATGCCGGCTTCCTTGGCGGCTGCCACAGACGGCACTGCGACGTCGTTCGGGTTGTTGAGGACGATGAACAGATTTGAGAAGTCGATGCCACTCAACAACATTCCCAGCACGGGCATGAAGAGGTCATCGACGATAGACGACACGATGGCACCGAACGCTGCGCCGATGATGACGCCGATAGCCAGGTCGAGCATGTTGCCCTTCAGAGCAAAGTCACGAAACTCTTTGAACATTTGGACCCCTTTTCTCCGGGTCACAACCCGGCATTTCAACCCGAGCGGAACCTCGGCTGGACTCTGTAGGGATACACGCAACAGGTTGACGATTTCCCAACTTTACAGAGATTGCAATCGTCTCGCTACAGATTGTATCGGCACACGACTTTCGGCGCTCTTGTGGCGCAACCTCCAAGGCCCGATACTCGCGCCGCGCCACCATCGAAAGCCGAGCCCGTGACCACGCCATTCCCTGCGCCCATCGCAGATGCAGAAAGCAGCCTGCGCCAAGCAGTTGAGGTCATTCCGCAGGGTCTGGCGGTGTTCGATGCGGACCTCCATCTGGTCACCTCCAACCATCGCTATCGCGACCTCCTGGCGCTACCAGACCATTTGGTCCAGCCCGGTGTTGCGCTCTACGACATTGCACTGTTTTTGGCGCGGCGCGGCGATCTCGGCGAGGGCGATGCGACGCTTCTGGCGGTCCGACGGGTCGAATCATTGACACAGAGTGCCTCCACCGTGAGCCAGCGCATGGGTGCGCGGGGGCAGATTCTGGAGTTCCATTCGGCGCGTGTCGACGGCGGTGGATTGGTCATCAGTTTTGCCGACGTCACCAAGCGCGTCGAAGCCGAAGACGAGCTCGCGCGGATCAACGATGCACTCGAGGGCCGCGTCGAGGAACGCACCGCCGCGCTCACCCGCGTCAACTCCGAACTCGAGAGCGCGCGCGCCAAGGCCGATGCCGCCAATCGCGACAAGACGCGCTTCCTCGCCGCTGCCAGTCACGACCTGTTGCAGCCGCTCAACGCGGCCCGGCTCTACACCGCCACGCTCATCGAAAGGGCTGGCGGCACAGGGCTTGCGGAGCTGGCGCACTCGATCGAGGCCTCGCTCAACGCGGTCGAGGAGATCATGTCGGCGCTGCTCGATATTTCGCGTCTCGACGGCGGCAATCTCAAGCCGTCCGTCACCGCGTTCCCGATGCATGACCTGCTCAAGAAGATCGAGGTCGAGTTCCTGCCGATGGCGCGCGAGCGCGACATCGACCTGCGCATCGTCGGCACTTCACGGGCGGCGCTGGCCGATCGCGCGCTGGTGGCGCGCATCGCGCAGAACCTCGCCTCCAACGCCATCAAATATACTAGACCGGGCGGTCGCGTGCTGGTCGGCTGCCGGATCCGCGGCCAGCGCGTGCGGCTCGACATCGTCGACACCGGCATCGGCTTCAATCGCGATCAGCACGCGCTGATCTTCGCCGAGTTCTCGCGCCTCGAACATGGCGCCCGCATGGCGCAGGGTCTTGGCCTCGGTCTCTCCATCGTCAAGCGTCTCGTCACCGCGCTCGGTCTCACGCTCGAACTCGACAGCGTCGAAGGTCGCGGCTCGCGCTTTTCGATCTACCTGCCGGCGACGCGCCTGGTGCGCCCGCCGGTCGAACCCGGGCGTCCCATCGGCGAGGCGCCGTCCAACCTCACGGGTCTGCGCGTGCTCTGCGTCGACAACGAGCGGGGCATCCTCGATGCGATGGAAGGTCTCCTCTCGGGCTGGGGGATCGACGTGCGCTCGGCGCGTTCGCTCAAGGACATCGACAAGGACCGTCTGCTCGTCGGCTGGCTCCCCGACCTGGTGCTGATGGACTACCATCTCGATCAGACGTCTGGGCTCGATGCCATCGAGTGGTTGCGGCACAATGTGGGTGGTCATCTGCCTGCCGCCCTGGTCACCGCCGATCGCTCTCCCGCGGTCCGGGCGCTGGCCGAAGAGCGAGGTATCGCGGTGGTCACCAAGCCGGTCAAGCCGGCGGCCCTCCGCGCCACCATCAGCGGCCTCGCCGGGCAGCGCGCCCGCCCGCCGCGCGACCCGCAATCGCCCGCCTGAAACCGGCCGATTTGACTCTCTATATATATGGGTCGAAACGACCGGGGAACGACCGGTCACAATCCTGCTAGACCGATTGGTATATTTCGACGGGCCGTGCTAGGTTGCCGGCATGGTCAAAGATACGCGCACCCGCCTCGTCGAAACCGCCGCCGATCTGGTTCAGGATCGCGGCTATCACGGTCTTGCCGTAGCGGAGTTGCTGACGCTCAGCGACGCCCCCCGCGGCTCGCTCTACTTTCACTTCCCGGAAGGCAAGGACCAGCTGATCGCCACGGTCACCCGCGAGGGCGTCGAGGCAGTCACCGACAGCCTCCGCGCGACGCTTTCGGCGGAAAAGACACCCGGCCGCGCCATCCGCAAGATCCTCGAAGCCGCCGCGAGCGCGCTCGAAGCCAGCGACTTCCGCTTCGGCTCCCCTACCGCCCCGCTGGTGCTCGATGGCCTCCAGGCCGGCTCCGAGATCGCGGCGCTGACCGGCGAAGCCTATACCGGTTGGGTCGGCCTCTTCGACACCGCCCTCACCAGTGCCGGCGTGCCCGCCAAGCGCGCGCAGTCGCTGGCCCTCATCGTCGAAGCCAGTTTCGAAGGCCTCCTCATCATCTGCCGCGCCCACCGCGACGCCGGGCCTATGCGCGTTGGTGCGCGCGAACTGGAAGGGATCGTGGATGCCGCTGTCGCGGCCGCGCCGAGGGGCAGAAGAAAGACGTCCTAGGAACATTGTCTCGACTAGGGACTTAGACGACCCTAATCCCCGCAGGGGGAGAGAGGGTGCTGTGGCTCGATCTCTCATCCCTCTCCCCCCTTGCGGGGGAGAAAGGAATTTCCTGGGTTTAGCGAAGCTAAGCCCTTGGAAATTCCAAGAGAGGGGCGCGGGATGTCGCATCGCCGGGGTGACGATCGAGTAGATGGTAGGTTGCCCGCGGATACAGCATCAGCGAACGCTGGATTCCCGCCTTCGCGGAATGTCGGCAGGCGAGCTAGGTGGCTGAGCGCCCTAAGCCTGTTCCCGTCCGGTGGACAACAGCGCCTCGAACTGCCCCTCTTCGATCCGCGCCGCGGCAATCACGGCCTGCGTGCGGCTGTCGACGTCGAGTTTCTGCAAGATCGCTGACACATGCGCCTTCACCGTCGCTTCCGAAATCGACAGTTCATAGGCGATCTGCTTGTTCATCAGGCCGTCGCTGAGCATCATGAGCACGCGCACCTGCTGCGGCGTCAGCGTCGAAAGCCGGCGCATCAGGGCCGAGTGGTCGTCGTCGCTGGCAATGTCGATGCCTTCGGGCACGAACACCTCGCCCGAGAGCACGGTTTCGATGGCGCGACGGATTTCCGGCGGACCGACCGATTTGTGCAGATAGCCCGAGGCGCCCAGTTCAAACGCGCGGCGGATCACCGAGCCGTCTTCCACCGCCGAAATGATCGCCACCGGCACGTCTGGATACTGGGCGCGCAGCAGCAGCAACCCCGAAAAGCCGCGGACACCGGGCATGTTGAGGTCGAGCAGCACCAGGTCGCAGTCCCGGTCGGCTTCCAGCGCGGCATTGAGCCCGGCGAGGTCGCCTGCTTCTTCCACCTCGATGGACGGGTCGCCGCCGGCCAGGGTCTGCCGCAGCGCGGCCCGGAACAACGGATGGTCGTCGACAATGATGATGCGGCGTCTGCTCATGGGCCTTTCTTACCAGTCCTCGCCGGTTTGTGACATCCCACTTAAGGCGGCTGCCCGGGATCATCCAATGCTCAGTAAAGCAGCTGGTTTTGCAATTTGCACCGATGCTTAACGGCATCTTTACCATGTTTTCCCAAGAGTAAGGGTCTAGTCAGGGCCCGTTCGGCCCGACCCCATCATCTGGGAACGACCTAATGGCCCGCGCTTATCCTCAGACCGACCCGCAGGACTACGCGCAGTCGCCCGGCGAATGGCATGCCCTTCGCGGTGAACTCGTCGCCCTGCTCGATCAGGTGGAAAGCCAGGTGGGCCGGCAGCCACGGCAGGATACCGGCTACCAGAACCTCAGCGAGCGGATGCGCGATCTGCGCATGCAGGTCGAGGAAGTCGAACCCGATACCCGCCACCGCGAAGCCCTGCGCTCGGTCAAGCGCGCCATCGACCGACTGAGCGACCGCGAGGAAATGGCCTACCAGGCCGCCTCGACCTATGCCGAGCGCCCGCAGGCTGCGCCGCCCAATCCACGCGACACCCTGCAATCGGCCATCCAGCAGATCCGCGCCCGCCACCAGGTCGATCTCGCGCCGCCCCAGCAGAGCTACGCGCCTGCCCCGGCGCCGCAGCCGCGCGGTCTCGATAGTCCGCAGTTCGCCGAAATGGCCAACGCCGTCGGCGGCATCTCCTCGCGCCTCGAACGGCTCGAGGGCGAACTCAAGACCCAGGCCCGGAACCAGACCGGCAACGTCAAGGAAATCGCCGAACAGGTGGCCCAGCTGAGCCATGTGGTCGAGCTGCTCGCCGGCGCCGTCGGCGAGACCGGGCAGGTCAAACGCCTCGAAGGTCAGATCGCCTCGCTCGCCAAGATGGTGGCGCAGGGCCCGCAGGTCGATCTCACCAGCCTCAACAAGCGGCTCGACGATGTTTCGGCCACCGTCGGCAAGCTCGCCGACCTGCAGATCCAGTATGCCCAGAAGGTTGAGGCCGGCGACAAGTCCGCCGTCTTCACCGAGAACATGCGTGCCGTTGGCGACACCATGCGCGGCGTCGGCGACGGCATGCGCACCATCGAAGAGGGCGTGCGCAACGTTTACGACCGGATCGACTCGATCGAGCGGCAGAGCGCGCTGACCCCGGCCGACCTCGAACCGATCACGCACGAGTTGGCCCGCATCACCGAAGCGATGGCCAATCCGCATCAGCCGCAGGGGCTGATCGAGCTCATCGACGCGCTTAACACGCGCATTGCCGATATCGAGAACCGGGAGCCAGCCGCCCCCTCTGTCACCGACCTCAAGGTCGACGTGGCCGAGCTGCGCCAGGCGGTGATCGAGGCGATGGAGCCGCGCTTTGCCGCCATCGAGCTGCAGCTCGAGTCCCTCGCCGACCGCATCCCCAGCAAGGCCGACACGCACGAATTCAGCATCGGCCTTCTCGAAGGCCAGGTGCGCCAGCTTGTCGCCCGC
>DASWWF010000312.1:0-1829 GCA_036401035.1 Devosia sp. | reverse complement strand
GCAGGAGACCGGCTTCCGCCGCCATATCGCCGCCGCCCGCGTCACCGGCCTGCCGCTGGTGATCCATGCCCGCCAGGCCGACGACATGACCGCGGCCGTCCTCAAGGAAGAGGCGGAGCAGGGGGCCTTTCCCTTCGTGCTCCACTGCTACACCGGCGGCATGGAGCTGGCGAAGGTCGGGCTCGAACTGGGCGGCTATGTCTCGTTCTCGGGGATCATCACCTTCAAGAACGCCGATTCGATCCGCGAGGTCGCCCGCAGGGTGCCCGACGACCGCTTCCTCGTCGAAACCGACGCGCCATATCTCGCGCCGATCCCGCATCGCGGTGAGACCAACGAGCCGGCCTATACCCGGCACACGGCGGAGTATCTCGCCAGCGTGCGGTCGCAGGCGCCCGAGACGATCTTTGCCAATTCCACGGCGAACTTCTTCCGCCTCTTCAGCAAGGCCAAGCCCTAAATGGCCGCGGCAGAACGCATCATCGCCACCGTCATGGGCTGCGGCTCGTCAGGCGGCGTGCCGCGCATCGGCGGTCACTGGGGCGCCTGCGATCCCAACAATCCCAAGAACCGCCGCCGCCGCTGCTCGCTGCTGATCGAAGGATTTTCAACGGGTTCGGACCAGCCGACCCGCATCATCGTCGATACCGGCTGCGACCTGCGCGAGCAGTTGCTCGACGCCAATGTCGATCGGGTCGATGCCGTGCTCTACACACATGAGCATGCCGACCATACCCACGGCATCGACGACCTTCGCGTCCTGGCGCTCAACAACCGCAAGCGCGTCGACGTCTATTTCAGCCAGGAAGCGGCGAACCGGATCGTGCCGAGCTTCGCCTATTGCTTCACTGCCCCGCCAGGCTCGGGCTATCCGCCCATCCTCAACCAGCATCTCATTGAAGCCGGCGAGGAACTGGTGATCGATGGCCCCGGCGGCTCGATCGCCGTGCTGCCGTTCACGCAGGATCACGGCGACATCTTTTCGCTCGGCTTCCGGGTCGGTGGTTTCGCCTATTCCTGCGACCTCAGCGGCATCCCCGAGCAGTCGGTGGCGACGGTCTCCGATCTCGATGTGTGGATCCTCGACGCGCTGCGTCCGGCGCCGCATCCGAGCCACCTCAGCCTGTCGCAAGCCCTTGATCTGGTTGCGCTTCGTGCGCCCCGGCAAGCGGTGCTCACCAACCTCCATATCGACCTCGACTACGAGGCGACGGAGCGGGAGACGCCGGACAATGTCACGCCGGCCTATGACGGGATGAAGATCGACATCACCGCCGGCAAGATCATCCGCTGACGGGGTGGCCGGAGCCGCGTGGCGTCACCACCGGGGTACCGCTCAACGGGTCGGAATAGACAGTGCAATCAAGGTCGTAGACCTCGCGGATCATCGCCGGGGTGACCACGTCCGCGGGCTTCCCCTCGGAGTGGATCTTGCCCGCCTGCATCACCACCAGGCGGTCGCCGTAGCGGGCGGCCTGGGCGATGTCATGCAGCACGACGATGGCGGTGCGGCCCGTTTTCCTAAGGTTTCCAACGAGTTCGAGCGTATCCACCTGGTGGCGGATGTCGAGGAAGGTGGTGGGTTCGTCGAGCATGACGTAGGGGGTGTCCTGCGCCAGCGCCATAGCGATGAAAGCGCGCTGCCGCTGCCCGCCCGAGAGGTCGGAAACGGCTGATTTCCTTAGCGATTCCAGCCCTGTTTCAGCCAGCGCCAGGTCGACCAGTTCGATGTCTTTTTTCGAGCGGAAACCGAGCAGGGACTGGTGCGGGGCACGGCCGTAGCCGACGAGTTGCTCGACGGTGATTGCTGTAGGCACGACAGGGCTTTG
>DASWWF010000311.1:0-3362 GCA_036401035.1 Devosia sp. | reverse complement strand
GATGTCGGCGAAGCGGGCGAGGTCGGCGTCGTTGACGGGTTGGCCGTATTCGGCGAAGCGGCCGATCGAGGCTTCGACCATGGCGCCGGGGATGGCGCGGATGGCGTCGATATCGGCCTCGCCGCTGTCGGCGTCGAGCGCAAGGATGGGCTTGAGCCGCGCCTCAAAGAGATGCGGCTGGACGTGCTTTAGGTAGATGTTCCAGCCTTCGACGCCGTAGTCGGCGAGGGCGTTGAGCTCGTCGAGCGTGGGCTGGGTTTCCTGGCCACTCATCACCAGCATCGGCTTGCCGAGTTTGGCGAGCTCTTCGATGAAGGGCCGCTCTTCGGCGAAGGAGCCGAAGGTGGTGCCGCTGGCGCGGTGGTAGGCGTTGAGGTGGAATTTCAACCCGAAGGCGCCGGCGTCCACCGCTGCCTTGGCGAGGTCGATGTCGTGCCGGCCGAGCGACACCAGTACCGGGAGTTCTCCGGCGATCATGGCGGCTTCGATCATGGTCAGCCTTTCAGTCCGGTATGGGCGAGACCTTCGATGAACTGACGCTGGGCGAAGATGAACACCACCAGCACGGGCAGGGCGGTGAGCGTGGCAGCCGCCAGCTGGATGTTCCACATCGGGCCCTGGTAGGCGTCGACATACTGGGTCAGGGCCTGGGGCAGGGTGAAGTTCTGCGGCGTGGTCAGGAACACGATGGGCTCGAGGTAAAGGTTCCACGAATGGAGGAAGGTGAAGATGGCCACGGCGGCGAGCGCCGGCTTGGCCAGCGGCAGGGCGATGCGCCAGAAGATGCCGAAGCGCCCCAGGCCATCGACGCGCGCCGCCTCTTCCAGTTCCACCGGCAGGGCGATGAAGAACTGGCGCATGACGAAGGTGGCGAAGACGCTCGGCGCACCGAAGATCGGCACCAGGACCAGCGGCCAGTGGGTGTTGACCATGCCCCATTTGAGGAACATCTGGAACAGCGGCACGATGGTGACTTCGCTGGGGATGAGGAGGCCGAGCAGCACCACCATGAAGATGAGGTTGGCGCCGGGGAACTTGATGCGGGCGAAGGCGTAGCCGGCGAAGGACGAGACGACCATTGTGCCGATCGTCACCAGCGCGGCGATGTAGCACGAGTTCCAATATTGCTGCGCGAAGGGCTGCAGCCGGAACACCTCACCATAGGTCGACCAGTCGAAGGCGCGCGGGATGATTTCGGGCGGGAAAGCGAAGATATCTGAGATCGGCTTGACCGAACTCGTCACCATCCACCAGGTCGGGAAGACGAAGGGTATGGCGAGCACGCAGAGCAGCCCGTAGAGCGCAACCTTGGCGCGTGGGGAGAGGTCAGTTTTCATAGAAGACAATCCGCTTGCGCATCTGCCACTGCGCGAAAGTGAGGATGGCGACGATCACAAAGAGCAGGATCGAAATGGTGGCGCCGTAGCCGAAGCGGTGGAACTGGAAGGCCTGCTGGTAGAGGTAGTAGACCAGCACGGTCGTCGACATGCCCGGGCCGCCCTGGGTCAGCACGGCGATCTGCGCAAAGACCTGCAGCGAGCCGACGATGGTGATGATGGTGGTCAAGAGCACCGTGGGCGAGATCAGCGGCAGGGTGATGGCGTGGAACTGCGTCCAGCGGCTGGCGCCGTCGACGCGCGCGGCTTCGTAGAGCTCGCGCGGCACGCCCTGCAGGGCGGCGAGGAACAGCACCATGTTGAGGCCGACATTCTTGAACACCTGGACCACGATGACCGAGAGCATGGCGGTGGGCGGCGAGCGCAGCCAGTTGGGGCCGTCGATGCCGATGATCTTGAGCATGCCGTTGATGCCGCCATTGGCCTGCAAGAGGAAGCTCCAGACGATGGTCCAGGCGACGAGCGAGACGACGACGGGCGAAAAGAAGATGGTCCGGAAGACCGTGATGCCCTTGAGCTTCTGGTTGACCAGCACGGCGAGGAGCAGCGCCAGCGTCAGGTTGAAGACGACGAGGCCGGCCGAGAAGATGCCCGTCGCGGTCAGCACTTCGCCGAGCGCCGGGTCGCTGGCGAGCTTCTGGTAGTTGGCGTCGCCGACGAAGCGGAAGGTGCCGGCCAGCACGTTCCACTCGTGCAGCGAATACCAGACGACGAGCCCCAATGGGATCAGCACGAAGAGCACGATGCCGACGAGCTGCGGGGCGATGAAGAGATAGCCCATCAGCCAGTCCTGTCGCTGCATCGACCAGAACGGCCGCTGGCGCGGGCGGTCAGCGGTGGTGGCGGCGAGGGAGGTCATGGGTGGTCCTTAGCGGTGTCGTCGTTGTGGGCACGTATCCCTTCTCCCCTCAGGGGAGAAGGTAGCGCGGAGCGCCGGATGAGGGGTGAGGCGGTTGGCCATGCTGTCTCATTGCAGCATGCTGGGCGACCGCACCCCTCACCCGAGTTTCGCTAGTTCGCTTGCGCTCACAAGCTCCACTTGCCCTCTCCCCTGAGGGGCGAGGGGTGGGAGAGACCGGGGCCTCTCCCAGATACATCAGAGCATCGGCTGAATGCGGTCGCAGACCGACTTCAGCACGGCCGGGACGTCGGCTTCTGGCACCCAGAGGGCGTCGAGGGCGGCGCGGGCGGTCTGCTGGATCTCAGCGAAGCCAGCATGGCCGGGCTTCACCACGCCGGTCGAGATGCCCTTGACCACGACATTCTCGATCTGAGCGGCCGAGAGCAGCGGGTTGGCGGCGCCGAGGACTTCGGCGTTGAGCAGGCTGGCGCGCGGCGGCGGGAAGAACTGGGCAAGCTTCTTGGCATTCTCGGGGCTGGTGAAGAAGGCGAGGAAGTCGGTGGCCACCTGCGGGTTCTTGCCCGAGGCGAAGACGCCGATACCGGCCTGGCCGATGACGGCATACTCACCGGCGGGGCCGGCGGGCAGGGGCACGAGGTCCCAGTCGAAGGCGTTCTCCTTGGGCAGAAGCGAGGCGCGGCTGATCTGGGTGACGGTCATGGCGGCGTCGCCGGCGAAGAAGTCGGCAGTGATGCCGGGGCCGGGGATCGACTTGTCGGTGAAGATGGCCTTGTGGATGAAGGTCATCGCATCGACCATGGGCTGGTCGGTGAAGGTGCAGGTCTTGCCGTCGGCGCTCCAGGGCGAGGCGCCCCAGCCGTTCCAGATGGTGGCGAGGTTATCCCAGACCTTGTAGTCGAAGTCGCGGACGATGAGGCCCTGCTTGCCCGACGCGGCGACGGCCGTGTTGATGGCGTTGGCATTGTCCCAGGTCCATTCGCCCGAGGCGATCAGCTCGGCCGGCGTCTTCTGGCCGGCGGCCTTGATGACGTCGTTGTTGACGAACATGGCGAAGGGCGAGGTCGAGAACGGATAGGCGTAAATCTCGCCGCCGGTGGACCACA
>DASWWF010000310.1:0-2076 GCA_036401035.1 Devosia sp. | reverse complement strand
GATCGCGCCGCGATTGGCGCCGTTGCAGTGCGGCCCGGCGCAATAGACCACGAACATCGTGCCGGCCGGCCACTCGGCCATCTTGCGGCCGGTGATCTTGCGATGCGGCAGGTTGATGGCCCCCTGCACATGGCCGCGGGCGAACATATCCGGGCTGCGCACATCGAGAAGGACGAAGTCCTGCTTGCCGCTCGAGACGGCGTCATGGACGTCCCAGCAGTCGGTCTCGAAGGTCAGCCGGCGAGAGAAGTGGAGCAGGGCCTCGGCGGACGAGGCGGCGGGAATCTCGGTCACGGTGCTGCGCATTCGGCGCTCTCCTTGGGTTCGGATGGCGGGAACCTGCCGGAGTTTGGCGCGATGCGGCAGTGGCGGGATTGCCAATATGCGGTAAGATACCGCCATCATGACAGACACCCCGCGCCGCCACGTCGCGATCCTCGCCTATGACCAGCTCTGCATGTTCGAGTTCGGCATCGCCGTCGAAGTGTTCGGCCTGCCGCGCCCGGAATTCGACGGTCTGGGCTGGTACAGCTACGAGATCGTCGGCATCGAGCCGGGTCCCTATCGCACCACGGGAGGGATCAGCGTGGAGGCGCCTTACGACCTCAGCCGCCTGGCGCAAGCCGACCTCATCGTCGTGCCGGGCTGGCGCGGGGCGCAGGCTCCGGTGCCCGAGGATCTGGCCGAGGCCCTGCGGGCCGCCCATGCACGTGGCGCCCGCATCGCCACGCTCTGCTCGGGTGTCTTCGTGCCGGCGCGGGCGGGATTGCTGAGCGGCAAGCGGGCGACGACGCACTGGCGCTATGCCGAAACGCTGGCCGGACTGTTCCCCGCTATCGAGGTGCAATCCGACATCCTCTATCTCGACGAGGGCGGTATCCTCACCGCCGCCGGTTCGGCGGCCGGGATCGACCTCTGCCTCCACATCGTCCGCAAGGATTTCGGCTCCGAAATCGCCAACATGGTGGCGCGGCGGCTGGTGCTGCCGGCGCATCGCGAGGGCGGCCAGGCGCAGTTCATCTCCCGCCCGGTGGCCAAGGAGCGGCAGGGGCGGATCGGGCCGCTCTGCGACATGCTGCTCGAACGCATGGACGAGCCATGGACCATCGCCGCCATGGCCCGCACGGCAAATCTCTCGGAACGCAGCCTCATCCGCCATTTCCAGCTGGCAACGGGCATGAGCCCGATGAGCTGGCTGATCGCCGAGCGCATCGAGCGGAGCCGGGAACTGCTGGAGACGACCGCTCTCACTCTCGACGCCATCGCCGCGGCGGCTGGGTTCCAGGCGGCGGAGACCTTCCGTCACCACTTCCGAACCCGCATCGGCGTCAGCCCCAGCGCCTACCGCCGAAGTTTCGGCAAGGCCGCCTAAGCGGTCACCGCCTCGAGGAACTGCAGCAGCAACGGGTTGAACAGGTCCGGGCGTTCGAGGTTGGGGATGTGGGCGGTGCCTTCGAGGACGACGGCGAAGGCGTTGGGGAGCGCTTCGGACGCGTCCTCGTGGCGCTGCAGGATGTAGGTGAAATCGAGATCGCCGACGACCAGTAGCGCCGGTGTGTTGATCGACTCGAGCCGGTCGATGGCGCGCGGCCGCGGCTCTTCGCGAGTCAGCCGCGGCTTGCGCAAGGCCTTGTCGTTCATGTCGAAGAACAGCTCGCGCGCGGCGCCCCAGACGCGGCCGTTCTGGCTGCGGGGGCCATCGAGCCAGGCATGTGCCTGCACCTTGTTGAGCATGTCGAGATCGCCGCGCTCTTCGGCGTCCTCCTCGGCCATGACAAGCGGCTGTTCGGGATCGGTGACGAAGGACGAGGCGCCGGTGATCGAGGTGCCGACCAGCACAAGGCCGATCGTCCGACCCGGATTGGCGAGGGCAAAGTCGATGGCGAGACCGCCGCCCATCGAACAGCCGACGAAGATGGCGGCATGTAAGTCGAGGGCGTCGAGCACGCCTTCGAGATCTTCGAGATGGCTGAACGTCTCGTCGGGCGAGGTGGTCTCGCCATAGCCGCGACGGTCATAGGCGATCGCGTGGAAACCGGCATTGGCGACGGCCTCCATCTGGCCGTGCCACATGCG
>DASWWF010000309.1:0-5974 GCA_036401035.1 Devosia sp. | reverse complement strand
CTTGTCGAACCACGAGGTCCGGGGCTGGCAAGGCCCCCGAACAGTGAGCGCCCCCTCCACCAGACTGCGTCTGGTCCCCCTCCCCCGCAGGCGGGGGAGGATCACGGAGAGATCGCGCCCCAGCGCCCCCTCGCCCCTGAGGGGAGAGGGCAAGTGGAGCTTGTGAGCGCAGCGAACTAGCGGAGCTAGGGTGAGGGGTTCAGCGTCTCGCCTCGCGCTCGCTGAGCCGCATTCACCCTCATCCGGCGCTTCGCGCCACCTTCTCCCCTGAGGGGCGAAGGGACCGACTGAGCAATCGGGCCCGCTTTACCGCGCCTCGATATAGGCCTTCATGCGCAAGAGGTCCGAATAGGCCCATTCGGCTTCGGACTCGAACTGTTCGTCGGAAACGCCGGGGCGCTGGAACCAGGTGAAGACGATTTCGCTGCCGTCCTGGTTGGGATGGATGCGGACCGGGGTCACCGGCCCGTTCGTTTCGCCCTCCATGAACACTTGATAGTCGAGCACGCCGAAATCGTTGAGCGGGGTGAAGCGCATGACGCGGCGGCCGCTCGGCAGCACGACGAGATAGTCGCTGCCGCCCAGATGCTTCATTTCGGTATCGGGTTCGGTGCCGCCCCAGAGCGCGAAATTGGTCGGCTCGGCGAGAAAACCGTAAACATCCGCATAGCGGCGGTGGATGGGGATCGTGAAGACGCGCGACTTCAGCATTGTTATGCCCTTGAGTACTGCGTCCACGAGGACGAACTAAGGGCAGAAGCGTAAAAATCCAGTCAACTCTCAGCGCTTTTGGCGCGATTCCAGGAGCGACTTGAGGGCGAGGAAATCGGCGCGCACCCACTCGATCTCGGAAGCGAAACCGGCGTCCGAGGTGCCGGCGCGCTGGTACATGGTGTAGGTGAGCTCGCAACCCCTGCCATTGGCGAAGACGCGCATCGGCGTGACCGACGGCGTCTCGCCGGGGCGGAAGGCGGCATGGTCGAGCACGCCGAAGGCGTTGCGGGTGGGGACGCGGAAGGTGAGCGGTCCCTCGGGCGTCTCGGTGACCCAGTCGCTGCCGCCGGCATGCTGGATGGTGGTGCCGAGATTGGAGCCCCAGGTGGGAATGTTCAGCGGCTCGAGCAGGAAGTCGTAGACCTCCTCGAGCGGGCAATCGATGGAGACGCTGATGGTTTCGGACCGAAACACCGGGCACCTGTTCCGCGGTCTGGAAGGTGCGCCAGTCAATGCCGGCGACGCGGCTGGGGCAAGCCCTTTGTGCCGGAAAACGAAAAAAGCCCGCCGAAGCGAGCTTTTGCGTCAAGGCGGCGCACCCCGGAGGGCGCGCGGCAACTCAGCCCTGGCGGGCCTTGTAGCGCTTGTCGACCTTGTTGATGATGTAGACGCGGCCGCGACGGCGGACCAGCTTGTTGGCGCGATGGCGGCCCATCAAAGCCTTCAGGGAATTGCGGATCTTCATCGAACGACCTCGGCACGAAACAAAATGGGCGCCCGTGCGCCCTTGGATTGGCGGCCTAGATAAGGGGAAACGCCGGGGCTGTCAACGCTTCCGGCCGCCGAAATCCCCGTCCGCCGCAGATCGTGCTTACCCCGATCGATAAAATGCAACCGATTGTGTTTGAGCAAGACTTACAGGCGCATGGCATGATCAAGCCATGGACAGGACATTCATCTCAAAGCTCAAGGTCGTGGTGGCGGACGACGCCTACATGGCGGCTCTCACAGCCGGCATGCTGCGCAATCTCGGCGTGCGCCACATCGTGGAAACCAACGATGTTTCAAGCACCTGGAACGCGCTCAAGCGCGAGCCGCTGGGCCTGTTGCTGATCGATGACGGGTTGGGACCCGTCGATCCGCTGACCCTGGTGCGTGAACTGCGGGCCGATAGCTCGGCGGCCAACCGGCACGTTCCGGTGCTCATGACCTTCTCGAACGCCGAGAAGGGCCGCATCCTCGCCGCCCGCGATGCCGGGGTGACCGAGTTTCTGAAAAAGCCGCTCAGCGCCAACGTGATCGGCCTGCGGCTGATGCAGGCGCTGGAGAACCCGCGGCCCTTCGTGGAATCGCCGGTCTATGCCGGCCCCGACCGCCGCCGGCGCGAAGCCAGTGTGCAGGGCCCGGAACGGCGTGGGCGGAGGAGCCCGCAGCAGAAGGCCGGCTAGGCTCCCGCCGCCAGTTCCAGTTCTTTCCACCGATGGCAGGCCACGAGGCCCGAGCCGGTCTGTTCGAGCGGCGGGCGCTGCTGGGCGCAGAGCTCGATGGCAAAGCGGCAGCGGGTGCGGAAGGTGCAGCCCGAGGGCGGATTGATCGGCGAGGGAATTTCGCCGACCAGCCCCTCGATATTGCGCTGCCGGGCCCGTTTCGGATCGGGGATCGGCACCGCCGTGAGCAACGCCCGCGTGTAGGGGTGCTTGGGGTTGTTATAGAGCTCGTCGCCATCGGTGAGCTCGACCATGCGCCCCAGATACAGCACCAGGATCCGGTCCGACACATGCCGCACGACCGAGAGGTTGTGCGAAATGAAGATCAGCGTCAGCCCGAACTGCTCCTTGAGATCGGCGAGGAGGTTGAGGATCTGCGCCTGGATCGAGACGTCGAGCGCCGAGACCGGCTCGTCGCAGACGATGAGTTTCGGTTCGGTGATCAGCGCCCGGGCGATGCCGATGCGCTGCGCCTGCCCGCCGGAAAATTCGTGCGGATAGCGGTTGATCATTTCGGGCAGGAGGCCGACGGCCTCCATGGTCTTGACTACCCGCTTCTGCCGTTCGGCCGCCTTGAGCTCGGGCATCAGGGTGCGCAGCGGATCGGCGATGATTTCGCCCACCGTCATGCGCGGATTGAGCGAGGCCAGCGGATCCTGGAAGATGATCTGCAGGTCGCGGCGGCGCTTGCGCATCTCGCCTTCGGGCAGATGGGTGATGTCCTCGCCCATCCACACCACACGGCCTGAATCCGGCGTCAGCAGATTGAGGATACAGCGCCCCAGGGTCGACTTGCCACAGCCGCTCTCGCCCACGATGCCGAGCGTTTCGCCCTGCCGGATGGTGAAGTTGATATCGGCGAGCGCCGTCAGCGTGAACGGGCGGGCAAAGAGCCCGGCCGAGAGCGAGAAGGTCTTGCCGAGATTTTCGATGCGGAGGAGATCCGGACGATGATCCATCACGCCACCTCGCGGCGCGCGAGGGCGCCTTCATACCAGCAGGCCTTGGATCGTCCGTCGCCGATGCCCTCGAGCGGCGGCCGCTGTTCGAAGCACTTTTCGAAGCGGAAGGCGCAGCGCGGATGGAACGAGCAGCCCGAGGGCAGGTGCTCGAGGCTGGGCGGCAGGCCCTGGATGGGGTCGAGCCGCTGCGCCCGCACCGCGACATGCGGCGTCGAGTGGAGCAGACCCAGCGTATAGGGGTGGCGCGGATCGTAGAACAGCTGGTCGGTGGTGCCCTTTTCGACGCAGCGGCCGCCATACATCACCATCATGCGGTCAGCGAGGCCCGCGACGACGCCGAGATCGTGAGTGATCATCACCAGTGCCGTGCCGAAATCGTCGGTGAGCGTCTTGAAGAGGTCGAGCATCTGCGCCTGCACCGTCACGTCGAGCGCGGTGGTGGGTTCGTCGGCGATGAGGATTTTCGGCCGGCACAGCAGCGCCATGGCGATCATCACGCGCTGGCGCATGCCGCCCGAGAGTTCGTGCGGATAGGCGTTGGCGCGCTTGACCGGCTCGGGCATGCCGACCCGTTCGAGCATCTCGATCACCGTGCGCAGCGCCGCATCCTTGTCCATGCCCTGATGCTGCATCAGCACTTCGGCGAGCTGGGTGCGGACCTTGAGGCTCGGATTGAGCGAGGTCATCGGATCCTGGAAGATCATGGCGATGTCGCGCCCGCGATAGGTATCGAGCTGCTTGGGCTCGAGCCCGATCAGGTTGACGTCGCCCAGCATGGCGCGCCCGGAGACGCGGCCATTACGGGCGAGCAGCCCCATGATCGACAGGAAGGCCTGGCTCTTGCCCGAGCCGCTTTCGCCGACCACGGCGAGAGTCTCGCCGCGGGCCAGCGCGAAATTGAGATCGGAAACGGCATGCACTTCGGACTTGTGGAGCTCGAAGGTGACATTCAAGCCGTCGACGACGAGGACTTTGTCTTGGTCCATATCAACGGTCCTTTGGATCGAGGGCGTCGCGGAGACCATCGCCCAGATAGGTGAGGCAGAGCAGCATGGTGATGAGGATCGCCGCCGGCACGAGCAGCATCCAGGGCAGCGTCTCGATCACTGGCGCGCCGGCCGAGATCAACGTGCCCAGCGAAGTCTGCGGTTCCTGCACGCCGAGGCCGAGATAGGAGAGGAAGCTCTCGGTGATGATGATCTCGGGGATGGTCAGCGTGGCGTAGATCACCACCGGCCCGGTGAGGTTGGGCACGATGTGGCGGAAGATGATGGTGAAGGGCCCTGCCCCGCCGGCCTTGGCTGCCTCGATGAACTCGCGCTGCTTGAGGCTGAGCGTCTGGCCGCGCACGATGCGGGCCATGGTCAGCCATTCGAGGCAGCCGATGCCCACGAACAGCAGCACCGGCGAGCGCCCGAAGATCACCACCAGGATGATGACGAAGAGGATATAGGGCAGCGCGTACATGATATCGACGAAGCGCATCATGATCGCATCGATCTTGCCGCCGAAATAGCCGGCGGTGGCGCCATAGGTGATGCCGATCACCAACGACACGAAGGTGGCGACGAACGCCACGATGATCGACATCTGCGTGCCCTGCATGACGCGAGCCATCATGTCGCGGCCGTTGGCGTCGGTGCCGAAGAAGTGCAGCTTTTCGAAGTTCGGCGGCTTGCGGATCGAGGTCCAGTCGACCTTGTCGTAGGGCCAGGGCGAAAAGAACGGGCCGACAAAGGCAAAGAGCACGATGGCGAGGAGCACGAAGATCGAGACCAGCGCGGCCTTGTTGCGCATCAGGCGCCGCAGCGCGTCCTGCGTCAGCGAACGCCCCTTGGGAGCCTCCTGCTGCAGCCGGTTGGCATAGTCGGTGAGGGTGGCGTCCTTGGCGGTAATCCCGGCCATCAGCGGTACCTCACCTTGGGATCGAGCCAGGCGTAGACGACGTCCACGATCAGGTTCAGCGTCAGGATGATGAAGGTGTAGAGAATGGTGGTTCCCAGCACGAGGCCATAGTCGCGGTTGAGCGCCGCGGTGATGAAGAACTTGCCGATCCCCGGCAGGGCGAAGATCTGTTCGACCACCAGCGACCCGGTGAGGAGATAAGAGAGCCCCGGCCCCAGATAGGAGACCACGGGGATCAGTGCGGGCTTGAGCGCATGGCGTGCAAGGATCAGCCGCGCACCGATGCCCTTGGAGCGGGCGGTGCGGATATAGTTGGTGCCGAGCACCTCGATCATCGAGCCGCGCGTCAGGCGCGCGATGCGGCCAGCATGGGGCAGCGCCAGCACCGTGATCGGCAGGATGAGATGCGGGATGGAGCCCTGCACGTAGCCGCCCGCCGGCAGCCAGTTGAGATAGACCCCGAAGGCGAGCTGCAGCAGGCTGCCCATGAGGAAATTGGGGATCACCAGACCCACCATCACCATGGCGACCAGCGCATAGTCGGGCCAGCGGTTCTGGTTGATGGCGGCGATCGCGCCGGCGATGAGGCCGACGACTGTGGCCACGAGGAAGGCCGAGAAACCCAGCATCATCGTGAACGGCAGGCCGATGCCCAGCATCTGCGACACCGAGAAATCGTCATAGACCATCGAGGGCCCGAGATCGCCCTGCACCAGCCGGCCCAGGTAGATCAGGTACTGCGAGATCAGCGGCTGATCGAGATTATAGTAGGCACGCAGGTTCGCCATCGTGTTGGGCGGCAATTGCCGGCCCGTGTCGAAGGGTCCGCCCGGCGCCAGTCGGAGAATGAAGAAACACGCCGTGATGGCGATCAACGCGATCGGTATGGCCGATAGCACGCGTCGG
>DASWWF010000308.1:0-4351 GCA_036401035.1 Devosia sp. | reverse complement strand
GGCGTTGCGCGAGGAGAACACCGCGCCGAAATGGGCCGCGGCGGCCTTGGTCTTGGCGACGACAAGGCAGCCCGAGGTATCGCGGTCGAGCCGGTGCACCAGGCGCGGCGCTTCGCCCTTCTTGTTGGGCAGGTTCTTGAGTAACCCGTCCATATGCCGGTAAGTGCCCGAGCCGCCCTGCGAGGCGAGGCCGTGGGGCTTGTTGAAGACGTAAATCTCGTCGTCCTCATAGAGGATCAGGTCGCGGAGGAAGCGGGCCTCGTCGGTATCGACCCCACCCTCGGCCTTCTCCGGTGCTTCCCCGATCGGCGGCACGCGGACAACCTGGCCGGCGGCGAGACGGGCATTGGTCTTCACCCGGCCGGAATCGACCCGGACCTGACCGGAGCGCAGAAGCTTTTGCAGATGACCGAAGGTCACTTGCGGGAAGTGCGTGGCGAACCAGCGATCGAGGCGCATGCCGTCCTCGTCGCGCGCCACGGTCTGCATGCGGACCCCGCTCATGCGGTCACCCGCACGGCCCAGAGGCCCATCATCAGGCCGGCGACGGCGAACAGCACCGAGCCGACGATGTAGAGCGTTGCCAGCATGTAATCCCCGCGCTCGATGAGCGTGATAGCGTCCAGCGAAAAGCTCGAGAAAGTCGTGAAACCGCCGAAGATGCCGACAGCAACGAAAAGCCGGATCTCGTTCTGGTATTGCGGCGTGGTCCGCGCCAGGAACCCGATGAGGAGGCCCATGGCGATGGAGCCGACGATGTTGATGAGGAAGGTCGAGGCCGGAAAGCCATTGGCCAGCGACCCGATTACGGTCCCCGCCCAATAGCGCGCCATGGCCCCCAGGGCCCCGCCGATGCCGACCAGAAGATATGCGTTCATGGCGCTACGTAACGCCCGCCGCCCCGGGCGGCAATATGAATCGCTAGGTGTCCTCGCCGTTTTGCTCGCGGCGAGCGTCCCAGAAGGCAAGGCGCTTCAGTACTTCCCGCTCGAAGCCGCGCTCGTTGGGCTTGTAGAATTGCGGGCGGCGGGAGCCGGCCATTTCGTCGGGAAAGAACTCCTGGCCCGAGAAGGCATCCGGGTAGTCGTGGTCGTAGCGATAGCCCTTGTTATAGCCGAGCTCTTTCATGAGCTTGGTCGGGGCGTTGAGGATGTGCTTGGGCGGGGCGAGCGAGCCGGTCTGCATGGCCAACTGCTTGGCGGCGGCAAAGCCGACATGGGCGGCGTTGGATTTGGGCGCGGTGGCCACATAGGCGATGGCCTGGGCCATGAACAGCTCGCCCTCGGGCAGACCGGTGCGCTCGAAGGCGGTCCAGGCGGTGATCACCTGCACCATGGCCTGCGGATCGGCCATGCCGACATCCTCCGAGGCGGCGCAGGCGAGGCGGCGGAAGATAGTGTCGGGATGCTCGCCGCCGACCAGCATGCGCTGCGCCCAGTACATGGCCGCCTGCACGTCCGACCCACGGAGCGATTTGTGGAAGCACGAGAGGAGATTGTAGTGCTCCTCCTGTCCCTTGTCGTAGACGGGCGCGCGTTTCTGCACCGTCTCGGCGAGGCCGGCGACATCGAGCACGGTGCCTTCAGGCAGCGCGAACAGTTCTTCGGCGAGGCCGATGAGGTAGCGCCCATCGCCGTCGGCCATGTCCAGCATGGCGTCGCGGGCTTCGTCGTTGATCGGCAGCTTCTTGCCGACAAAGGCCTCGGCGCGCTCGGCGAGGATGGCGAGGTCGGGTTTTTCGAAGCGGCGGAGGGTATAGACCTTGGCGCGGGAGAGGAGCGCCGCGACCATCGAAAAGCTGGGGTTCTCGGTAGTGGCGCCGATGAGGATCACGGTGCCGTCCTCGACATGGGGCAGCAGCGCATCCTGGACGTTGCGATTGAAGCGGTGGAGCTCGTCGACGAACATCACTGTCTGCCGCCCTGCCCCCTCGCGCAGCGCCTTGGCTTCGGCGATGACCTTGCGCAGGTCAGCGACGCCGGAGAGCACGGCCGAAAGTTGCACGAAATCGAGGCCGACTTCCTTGGCGACCAGCCGGGCGATGGTGGTCTTGCCGACCCCGGGCGGGCCCCAGAGGATGAAGGACGAGACGCGGCCGGCCGCCACCATGCGGCCGATCGGACCATTGGCCCCAAGCAGGTGGTCCTGGCCGATCACATCGGCCAGGTGCTGCGGGCGCAGGGCCTCGGCGAGCGGTTTCGGCGCCGTGCTGTCGAACAGCGACATCAGCCGCTCACGAAGGAGCGGAAGGTGCGGCCGCCGCGCTGCAGCACGATCTGCCAGCCATCGGGCCGGGCGGAAGCCGTGTCGCGGAACGTCTTGGCGTCGGTCATGTCACGTCCGTTGAGATTGAGGATGACGTCGCCGGCCGTGAGGCCCATGCGCTGGGCCGGCGAACCCTGCTCGACGGAGCGGACCACGACGCCCTGCGCATTGAACGGAAGTCCGAGCTCCTGCGCAATCGCCGGGTTGACGGTCTCCACAGTCACGCCTGCAAAGCGGGTGTTGCCACTGAGGCTGGCGGTGGCGTCGGCGCCGCCCCCGGGGGCGCCCTCGAGCTTCAGCGTGATCTGCCCGGCCTTGCCGTCGCGCAGGTAGTCGATGGTGACGTCGGTGCCGAGTTTGCGGGTGGCGAGGCGGAAATCGAAGGCGCTGGGCTGGTTGATGGCAAAGCCGTCGGCCGCGAGGATCACGTCGCCGGTCTTGAAGCCGGCGCGTTCGGCGGGGCCGCCCGGGGCGATTTCGGTGACGATGGTGCCGCGCACCCGGTCGAGGCCAAGGCCCGAGGCGATGTCGGAGGTCACCTCCTGAAGCCGGGCGCCGAACCAGGGCCGGACCAGCTCGCCCCCGGCAATGCCCGCTTCGCCCACGACCTTGGCCATGTTGGCGGGAATGGCGAAGCCGATGCCGACCGAGCCGCCGGAGCGGGAAAAGATGGCGGTGTTGATGCCCACCAGCCGGCCCTGCAGGTCGACCAGGGCGCCGCCGGAATTCCCCGGATTGATGGCGGCGTCGGTCTGGATGAAAAACTCGTAGTTCGAGCTTTCGACGCCGGTGCGGGCCAGAGCGGAGACGATGCCCGAGGTCACGGTCTGGCCGACTCCGAACGGGTTGCCGATGGCGAGGACGAGGTCGCCCACCTGCAGCTGGTCGGAATCGGCAAAGCCGATGGCCGGGAACGTCGCGCCGGCGGCATCCTTGACGCGCAGCACGGCGAGGTCGGTCTTGGGGTCGTTGAGCGCCAGGTCGACCGCATATTCGCGGCCGTCAGCGGTGGAGATGCGGATATCGGTGGCGCCATCGACGACGTGGGAGTTGGTGAGGATGACGCCCGAGCCATCCACGATGACGCCCGAGCCCAGCGACTGGCTTTCGCGCGGGCGGCTCTGGAACATGCCGCCACCGCCGAAGAAGCGCTCGAAGAACGGATCGCCGGCAAAGGGCGAGGCGGCGGCCTGGGTCACCGTGGTGGCGTAGACGTTGACCACAGACGGCGTCACGGCCTTCACCACCGGGGCAAAGCTCAGCTGCATCTGCGCCTGCGTCTCGGGGACGACGCGCGGAGCCTCGGCGGGTACGGCCTCGACCGCAACGGCGCGCGGCGAGACGGTCAGCGCCGGTAGCGCCAGTGTGCCCAGAACAAGGCCGATGATGAGGGTGGAAGCAGCAAGAAGGACGACGCGGGAAGACATGTTGAACACCGATGGAAGGAGGACAACGAGAGGGCGCGAAAAACGCCCGGATTCTGTCGCCATTAAGGTGTCACACCTAACGGGAACATTGCGGACAAATTATCATTTGCAGCAGGGGTCCATCACCCCTATATGCAGCGCGCACTTTGCAGGGATTGTCCTGCCCTCGGCCCTCCGAGACCAAGAAAGGTTAGCCGCCAATGACTGAGCCGACCACGGTCTATGCCAACACCAGCCAGCTGATCGCCGCCGAGGAGCCGGACTTTCCGGCGTTCCTGTTTTCCAAGAAGGAACTGCACCGCGCGACCAAGGTGTTCCGCAAGGGTTTTGACGGGCTCTTGACCTATGCGGTCAAGTGCAACCCCTCGCCCCACATCATCAAGCAGCTCCATGAAGAGGGCCTGAAGGCCTTCGACGTCGCCTCCAACATGGAGATGGAGTTGGTGCGCGACTACGCCCCGGGCGCGGCCATGCACTACAACAACCCGATCAAGAACAAGCGCGAGATCGAGCGCGCCTATAACGAGTTCGGCGTCCGCTCCTTCACCATCGACCACCCCCAGCAGCTCGACCAGCTGGCGGCCGTGGTGAGCCCGAGCAAGGATATCGAGGTGACCACCCGCTTCAAGGCGGGCAAGGCGCTCAAGAGCTACGATTTC
>DASWWF010000307.1:0-5326 GCA_036401035.1 Devosia sp. | reverse complement strand
GCGCGTTCGACACGATGTATTTCGACGAGGACACGCTGGAGCTGAAGTGAGGGTCCAGTTGTGCGCTGTCCCCTGACCACCCACTCGATCGTCACACCGGCGCAGGGCGGGGCCCAGTAAACGCTAGCCGTGCGACTCCATCGCTGAAAGACCCTCAGCGCTGGTGAGTACCGGGTCCCGGCCTGCGCCGGGGTGACGATCGAGTGGGTAGTCAGGGGACAGCGCACAACTGGACCCTCACTTCAGCTCCAGCGTGTCCTCGTCGAAATACATCGTGTCGAACGCGCCGGACCCGTCCGGCACCCACGCCTCGATGCAGCCGTCCGATGTCCGCGTCGCCGTGCGTGCATTGATGCCCCGCTGCCGCAGCTCCATCTTGTCGAACCGCTCCTGCTCCTCGGCCGTGTAGTCCGCGCCGATCTGGAACCCCCAGGTCACGTGCACCCCCGGCGTCCGGTCGGGAACGTCGCAGCGTTCGCGCGCCAGGGCAGGGGTGGTGATAAGCAGGGCGGCGATGGTGATGGGCAGCAGTTTCATGCCGCCACTCCACTCCAACAATGGGGCATCATCGCGGCCCTTCGCGGCCCCGCACCAGCATCACCACCAGCGGGATGAACACCGTCAATAGCAGCAGCCGCGTCACGTGGTGGGCCGCGATGAACGCCGTATCGAGCCCCAGCGCCACGCCCAGCGCGCCCATCGCCTCCAGCCCGCCCGGCGACAATCCCAGCCAGATCTGCGCGAACGGCATGTCCACCAGCGTGCTCGCCGCATAGGCGATCACCGTCACCACCGCCACGGCGATGAAGGTGCCGATCAACCCGCCCGCCGCTGCCTTGACGATCTCGCGCCGGGTAATGCCTTGGAACCGCGCGCCGATCAGCGCCCCCACCAGCACGAACGTCACGATCACCAGCAGGTCGGGAATGGCGCCTTCGAAAAATCCCAGCAGCTTGGCGATCGTCGCCGCCGCCATCGCCCCCAGCGAGTAACCGGCCGGCACGCGCAGCTTGGTGAAGATGAAGCCCACCAGCGCGCAGACCGCGAACATGCTGATCAGCATCAGCGGCGTCGCGTCGGGGATCGCCGCCTGCGAGAAATTCCCCACCGGCAGGAACAGCGCGCCGATCGGCACGCAGATGGTGAGCAGCAGGATGCGGATCACCTGGATGATCACGATCTGCCGCGGGTCGCCCACGCCAGCTGCCGCCATGCCCATCACGAACGACAGGTGGCCGGGGAACGAGCTGAGATAGGCCGTGCCACGATCCACCTTGAAGATCTTGCGCAGCAGATAGCCCGTCGTCGCGATGATGATCAGCAATTCGAGCACCAGCGCCGCCATCGTCACCGGCCATTGCACGATGAGCTGCAGGCTGTCCTTGGCCACGCTCGCCCCCATCGAGAGGCCGGTGAGCATGAAGCCCAGGTCGCGCAGCCAGTTCGGCATCATCACCTTGACGCCAGCCAGCGCGGCGATGGCGACAGCCAGTGCGCCGCCCATCAGCCAGGCGCCGGGAATGGCGAACAGGCTCGCCGCAAAGCCGCCCACCGCCGAAACGGCGATGGTCACGAGCGTCCGGAAGACAGCGGTTCGAACGGGCAGGGCGTCGTCGGTCAATTGGTGTTGCGCGAAGCGCCTTCCACCAGCCGCACCCAGTAGCTCACGCCCACGGGAATGATCTCATCGTTGAAGTCATAGGTATCGGTATGCAGGTCGCTGGTGTCGCCGTTGCCCAGGAAGATATAGGCCCCGGGCCGCGCCTGCAGCATGTACGAAAAATCCTCGCCGCCCATGCTGGCATCGACATTGGCATTCACCCGCTCGGCGCCGGCGATCTCGGTGGCGATGGCCGCCGCATAGTCGGTCTCGTCCGCCGAGTTGACCGTCACCGGATAACCGCGGCGATAGTGGATGTCGGCCGTGCAGCCGAAGGCGCCGCAGACGCTCGTCACCACCTCGCGGAACCGCTTTTCCATGAAGTCGCGGATCTCTTCGCTATGCGTGCGGATGGTCCCGGTCATCTTGACGTTGCGCGGGATCACGTTGAACGCATCGCCGGCTGCCAGCATCGTCACCGACAGCACCGCCGAACGCATCGGGTCGATATTGCGCGCCACGATCGATTGCAGCGCCACGATCACATTGGCCGTGGTCAACACCGGGTCGACCGCCGTATGGGGCTTGGCCGCGTGACCGCCGACACCCTCGATCACCACGTTGAACTCGTCCGTCGCCGCCATGATGCCGCCGGCCCGGATGCCGAAGGTCCCGGCCGGTATGCCCGGCATGTTGTGCATGCCATAGACCTCCTGGATGCCGAAGCGATCCATCAGCCCATCCTCGATCATCGCCTTGCCGCCCGCGCCGCCCTCTTCGGCCGGCTGGAAGATCACGATGGCGGTGCCGTCGAAATTGCGCGTCTCGGCGAGGTACTTCGCCGCCCCCAGCAGCATCGCCGTGTGCCCGTCATGGCCGCAGGCATGCATCTTGCCCACGTTCCGGCTCACATAGGGGGCGTCCGTGCGCTCGGTGATCGGGAGCGCGTCCATGTCGGCGCGAAGGCCAACGGTCTTGCCCGGTCCGCGCCCCTTGATCACCCCGACCACGCCGGTCCGCCCGATCCCCTCCACCACCTCGTCCACCCCGAACGAGCGCAGCAGGTCGGCCACTTTGCCGGCCGTGCGGTGCACGTCGTACTGGAGTTCCGGGTTCTGGTGGAAGTCGCGTCGCCACGCGGCAATCTCGTCCTGAAATTCGGCGACGCGGTTTATGACGGGCATTATTGGAGACCTGAAAATGGGTGCGAGTCACCTTGCCCGGTGCTTGCCTGATGCGTCAACCCGACCATCGGCGAGTTGGCGCGTTCCTTCAGCGCCAACCGCCACGTCGCCATGGCGCGCCTCTTCAGCGCCAACCTCACGTCGCAATGGCGCGCTCATTCAGCGCCAGCCGCCAGGCAGGAAGCCTCGTAGCGGCTATCGTTGCCTTGGCCGATCGTGCTAGCTGCCACGCATGGAAAAACTCTACGATGCCCGCGGTAACCGCTATCTCGTGGTCGATCCGCAGATCATCCGCAACCGCGGCGTTGCGCTTCCCGCCAGCGCCGACATCGCCGCGGCGTCCTGGCGCGACTGGACCACCGCCGCCATCGACGCCTTCTGTCGCATGCCGGCCGGGGCTGGCGGCAAGCCCTTTCTCTCCGATGGGCTTCTGGTCGGCCCGTTCGAGCAGGCGGCGCCGTTCAACCTGCTGATCATCAACACCGACGGCAGCCTCGCCGAACGCAGCGGTAACGGCCTCACCATCTTCACCACCGCGCTGGCCGATCTCGGCCTTGTGGCACCCGGCGAGACCATCGCCCTCTACGTCCACCATGTCGGCGGCGCGCTGCGCACCGATGTCGAACTTGGCGAAACCGGCGGCCGGCCCGGCGTCTGGGTCACCATGGGCGAAGCCGCCTTCGGCCCTGACGCCGTTCACGCTGCCCCCGGCACCCATCGTCCCGGAACCTTTGGCTCCGCCGACTGCAGCAATGTTCCCGCGCTGAACGCTCTCGATCCGCGCTGGTCCGCCAGCCAGTTCGTCAGCGTCGGCAATCCCCACTGCGTTACCCTCCTGGCCGACGCGGCTCACCTGCCCAGCAACGACGCCCTCCACGCCGAACCGCGTCACGGCTATCTGGCGCAGATCGCCAATGCGCGTGACGCTGCCGGCAACAATGGCCGCGTCAGTCTCGCCGGCATCAACCTGCAATGGGCGGCCGTCATCGGTCCCAACCGCATCGCAGCCCGCGTGTTCGAGCGCGGTGAAGGCCCGACGCTCTCGTCCGGCACCAGCGCCACCGCCGTCGCCGCTGCCGCCATGCATCTGGGCCTCGTCACCGGCCCCGAGATCGAGGTCGTCATGCCCGGCGGCACGGCGCCGATCACCGCCGTCTGGCACGGCGATGCCCTCAGTCTCAAGCTCTTCGGCGTCGCCGGTCCCGTCCCGCTGCCCGTTCGCTGACTGGCATGGTTTTCTCCCTCCGCCGGGGCGGCTAGGCCAGTTTTCTCGTCGTCCAACTTGCCCGCAGGGGCCGGATTTGCGATGGAGACCCCAAGATCAGGGAGCCGGCATGAAAATCCTCGTCGCCGTCAAGCGCGTCATCGATCACGCCGTCCGGGTGCGCGTCCGCGCCGACGGTAGCGGCGTCGAGACCGACAATGTCCGCATGTCGATGAATCCCTTCGACAAACACGCCGTCGAGGCTGCCGTCCGCCTCGCCGAAGCCGGGCAGGCGACCGAGATCGTCGTCGTCTCCATCGGGCCCAGGCAGGCCAATGACGTCATCCTCACCGCGCTCGCCATGGGCGCCCACCGCGGCATCCTGATCGAAGCCGAGGGCAGGGTGGAAACCCTCGCCGTCGCCAAGCTGCTCAAGGCGGTCGTCGCGGAGGAGAAGCCTGACCTCGTCCTCCTCGGCAAGCAGGCCGTCGACGACGACTCCAACCAGGTCGGCCAGATGCTCGCCGGCCTCCTCGACTGGCCCCAGGCCACCTTCGCTTCCGAGATCAAGGTCACCGGCAGCAGCCTGGAAGTCACCCGCGAGGTGGACTTCGGCCGCACCACTGTCTCGATCCCGCTGCCGGCCATCGTCACCGCCGACCTCCGCCTCAACGAGCCGCGCAATGCCGGCCTGCCCATGGTGATGAAGGCCCGCCAGAAGCCGCTGGCCGTCCGCCCCGTCGCCGAGTTCGGTGTCGACATCACCCCGCGCTTGACCGTCGAAAGCGTCTCGCCGCCCGCCGAACGCACCGCTGGCCGCACTGTCGGCTCCACTGGCGAACTGGCCCAGTTGATCGCCGCCGAAGTTTCAGAGCTGGAGGCGATCTGATGGCCGTTCTCGTCCTCGCCGAACACGATCTCGGCACGCTTTCCGCTTCCACGGCCCGCATCGTCGCCGCCGCCGAAAAGCTCGGCCCCGTCGATCTGCTGGTCGCCGCCGCCGACGCCGGCCCCATCGCCGCCGCAGCTGCCCAGATCGCCGGCATCCACAAGGTCATCGCCGTCTCCGGCCTCGCCAACGCCCCGGCCGACGCGCTGGTTGCTATCCTCGCGGCCAAGGCCGAGGCCTATACTCATATCGTCGCTGCCGCTTCTGCTGTCGGCCGCGATGTCATCCCACGTCTGGCCGCCAAGCTCGACCTGATGCCGGTGACCGACGTCGTCGCCATCCATGGCCCCACCCGGTTCGATCGCCCGATCTACGCCGGCAACGCCATCGAGACGGTCTCGTCCGGGCAGGCGAAGAACCTGCTGACCATCCGCGCCTCTGCTTTCCGG
>DASWWF010000306.1:0-4040 GCA_036401035.1 Devosia sp. | reverse complement strand
TGGCCGGCCAGAAGCCGATCACTGCCTTGGGGCGGAACCAGTTCTTCTTGAGGATTTCGGCCAGCATCTTCTGGGCGTCCTCATAGAGCTGCCGCGCCGCCGCACCCTGTTCCTTGTCTTCCAGGATCGCCGGATAGCGGCCCTTGAGTTCCCAGGCCTGGAAGAACGGGGTCCAGTCGATGTGCCGGGCTAGCTCGCCGAGGTCATAGGTTTCGAACACCTTGGTGCCGAGGAAGCTCGGCTTGGTGGGGGTGAAGGCGTTCCAGTCGGTCTTGAAGCTGTTGGTGCGCGCGGCAGCCAGCGGCAGGCGCTGTTTTTCGCGTTCGCTCTGGGCGTGCTTTTCCGCGACCTTCTGATACTCGGCCTTGATGTCGGCGATATAGGTCGGCCGCTGCTCGGGGGAGAGCAGGGACGACACCACATTCACCGCGCGGCTGGCGTCATGGACGTGCACCGTCTGGCCATGCGTGTATTGCGGATGGATCTTCACCGCCGTATGCACGCGCGAAGTCGTCGCGCCACCGATCAGCAGCGGGATGTCGAACCCTTCGCGCTCCATTTCGGAAGCAACGTGCACCATCTCGTCGAGCGAGGGCGTGATGAGACCCGATAGACCGATCGCGTCGACGTTCTCGGCCCTGGCCGTCTCCAGGATCTTGGCGGTCGGCACCATCACGCCGAGATCGATGATCTCGTAGTTGTTGCAGCTCAGAACCACGCCGACGATGTTCTTGCCGATATCGTGGACGTCGCCCTTGACCGTCGCCATCAGGATCTTTCCCGCCGACCGGCGGCCGGCGGCCTCGCCATTTTCGAGCTTTTCCGCCTCCATATAGGGGAGCAGATGGGCCACGGCCTGCTTCATCACGCGGGCGGATTTGACCACCTGGGGCAGGAACATCTTGCCCGAGCCGAACAGGTCTCCGACCACGCCCATGCCGGCCATCAGCGGGCCTTCGATGACGTGCAGCGGCCGGTCGGCCTTGAGGCGGGCCTCCTCGGTATCGGCATCGATGTACTCGGTGATGCCGTTGACGAGGGCGTGTGAAATCCGCTCCTCGACCGGCTTTTCGCGCCAGCTGAGGTCCTTGGCCTTCTGCTCTCCTCCGGCCTGACCCTTGTAGCGCTCGGCAAGATCGAGCAACCGCTCGGTTGCATCGTCGCGGCGGTTGAGGATCACGTCCTCGCAGGCCTCGCGCAGTTCCGGATCGAGCGAGTCATAGACGGCCAGCTGGCCGGCATTGACGATGCCCATGTCCATGCCGACCTGGATGGCGTGGTAGAGGAACACCGAGTGCATGGCCTCGCGCACCGGCTCGTTGCCGCGGAACGAGAACGAGAGGTTCGACACGCCGCCCGAAATATGGACATGCGGCAGCTGCTCGCGAATTTTCCGCGTCGCATTGATGAAGTCGTTGCCGTAGTTGGCATGCTCCTCGATGCCGGTCGCCACGGCGAAGACATTGGGGTCGAAGACGATGTCCTCGGGCGGGAAGCCGACTTCCTCGGTGAGGAGCTTATAGGCCCGCGAGCAGATTTCGACCTTGCGCGCCTCGGTATCGGCCTGGCCCTTTTCGTCGAAAGCCATGACCACCACGGCCGCGCCATAGGAGCGGACCAGCCGGGCGGTTTCGAGGAATTTCTCCTCGCCTTCCTTCATCGAGATGGAATTGACCAGGGCCTTGCCCTGCACGCACTTGAGGCCAGCTTCGATCACCTCGAACTTGGACGAGTCGATCATCAGCGGCACGCGGGCGATATCGGGCTCGGCGGCCAGCAGGTTGAGGAACTCGACCATCACCTTGGCGGAGTCGATCAGGCCCTCGTCCATGTTGACGTCGATGACCTGGGCGCCGTTCTGCACCTGGTCGCGCGCCACATCGAGCGCCGCCGTGTAGTCGCCGGCGGTGATCAGCTTGCGGAAGCGGGCCGAGCCGGTGACGTTGGTACGCTCACCAACATTCACGAACGGGATTTCCTTGGTCAGCGTGAAGGGCTCGAGGCCCGAGAGGCGCAGCAGCCGCTCGGTCTGCGGCACCTTGCGCGGCTTGTGCTTGCTCACCGCGGCCGCGATCGCCCGGATGTGGTCCGGGGTGGAGCCGCAGCAGCCGCCGACGATGTTGACGAAACCGTCGCGGGCAAAGCCCTCGATCTGGCGCGCCATGAATTCGGGCGTCTCGTCGTAGCCGCCGAACTCGTTGGGCAGGCCGGCATTGGGATAGGCGCAGATCAGCGTATCAGCCACATCGCTCAGCTCGGCGATGTGGGCGCGCATGGCGTTGGCGCCAAGCGCGCAGTTCAAGCCGATGGTGAACGGGTTGGCGTGCCGCACCGAGTACCAGAACGCCGTCGGCGTCTGGCCCGAAAGCGTACGGCCGGAGAGGTCGGTGATCGTGCCCGAGATCATCACCGGCCGCTCGATGCCGCGCTCGGCAAAGATGCGCTGCGCCGCGAAGATGCCGGCCTTGGTGTTGAGCGTGTCGGTGATCGTCTCGAAGAGCAGCAGGTCGGCGCCGCCGTCGATCAACCCGTTGATCTGCTCGGAATAGCCTTTGACGATCTCGTCGAACGTGATGCCGCGATAGCCGGGCGAGCTCACGTCCGTCGACATCGATGCCGTCTTGTTGAGCGGCCCGAGCGCGCCAGCCACAAATCGGCGCTTGCCGTCCTTTTCGAACGCCAGTGCGGCGGCCTCGCGCGCCAGTCGGGCGCCTTCGAAGTTCAACTCGTAGGCCAGCTCCTGCATGCCGTAATCGGCCATGACGATGTCGGTCGAGGAGAAGGTGTTGGTCTCGACGATATCGGCGCCGGCCAGGAAGTACTGCAGGTGGATGGCGCGGATGGCGTCGGGCAGCGTCAGGTTGAGCAGGTCGTTGTTGCCCCGCACGTCCTTGTGCCAGTCCTTGAACCGCTCGCCGCGATAGGCCGCTTCATCCAGCTTGAGCTGCTGGATCATGGTGCCCATGGCGCCGTCGAGGATGAGGATGCGTTCGGACGCAGCACTTTTCAGTGCGGCGAGCACTTCGCGGCCATCGGGGAGGGCGGGGGCAGATGTCTGGACGGTGTTCATCGCTCTGGTCTCTACGCGCTTGCGACGCATCAGGGATATAAAGATATCTTTATATGAATGCCATAGGCAATCACATGATCCTGAAACGCCTGCTTAATTGGGCGCAATTTTAAGCAAATTAACTCCACCGCAACCATGCTGGGGCCTTCTGGAGGAAGGGGACGGAGGGATTGGCTAGACTGATCCGGCAGCAGGGTTTGGGTTTCATGCGTTCTACATCGTCCCGCACGTGGCACAATGCCATTCGTCTCGTTGTTCTCTCGGCGCTGGTGGCGCCGCTGATCGCCGCCTGTTCCGGCGGCGGCACCGGGGCGACGGTCAAGCGCGCCGCTTTTACCTCCAAGGAATATGGCGTCGCCGTCTCGCCGCGCGTCACCCGCAATCCCAATCCGCCCAAGGGCGGCGGCCGCTATCTCGTGGGCAAACCCTATACCGTCCGCGGCCAGGTCTATACGCCCAAGGAGAACCCGCAGGGCTATGCCGATATGGGCAAGGCCTCCTGGTATGGCTCCGACTTCCACGGCCGCCGCACCGCCAATGGCGAAATCTTCTCGGCCAATGCCATCACCGGCGCGCATCCGACGCTGCCGCTGCCGAGCTATGTGCGCGTCACCAATACCGACAACGGCCGCTCCGTCGTGGTTCGCGTCAACGATCGCGGGCCCTATATCCACGGCCGCATCATGGACCTCAGCTACAAGGCGGCCGATATTCTGGGCTACGTCAACAAGGGTACCGGCAACATCGCCGTCTCCTATGTCGGTCCGGCGCCGCTCAACGGCGACGACACCCGCATGCTCATGGCCAGCATCAACAAGCCCACCCGCATGGAGCAGCAGCTCGGCGTCGGCATGAGCGAGACCCGTCTGGCCATGGTCGAACCGCAACAGCAGCTGGAGCCGGCACCGGTGGTCAGTGCCGTTGCCGCCGCCGACTACCAGGGGCAGAGCCGGGGCTCGTATTCCTCGGA
>DASWWF010000305.1:0-1508 GCA_036401035.1 Devosia sp. | reverse complement strand
AATCGCCGGGGCCGGGAGTCGATGTCGCGGCCGGGATCGGTTAACGAACTGTTAACAACGGGCCCGACCGAGTGGGGACGGCGCGCTGACTCGCCTGCCGATCAAGGGGACTCCACGGTCCGGACATGGTGAAGGAAGTGTTAATGGCGCTGTGGATGGCCGGGTGCGCTACCCACAGGCTAATCCCCAGAGATGTTGTTAAGGCTTTGTTAACCCAATGACCGAGCCGGATTGGGGACAGATTTCGGGACAGCCGGGACAACCTCCCACAACGGCTCAAATCGGCTCGGGTTCCACAGCGCCGAACTTGAGCAACCAAGGACAGTGTGGAAAACGGGAAGCCATGCTCATTCTCGCCAGCAACAGCGCGACGCGAAAGGCCCTGCTTGCCGGGGCCGGCCTGCAATTCGAGTCGAGTCCAGCCCCCATCGACGAACGCCTGGAAGAAGCCTCGGTGCTGGGGAAAGGTCCCGCCGTCGTCGCGCGGCACCTGGCGGAGGCCAAGGCCGTCGCCGTCTCCCACTTGCATCCGGATCGAATCGTCATCGGCGCCGACCAGACCCTGTCCCTCGCTGGCGAGATTTTCCATAAGCCGTTCGACCTCCAGGCGGCTCGGGACCAGCTTTCTCGATTGCGCGGCAAGACGCATCGGCTGAGCTGCGGCACTGCCCTGGCGAAAGACGGCGCAGTCCTCTGGTCGGACATCGCCACGGCCGATCTGAGCATGCGGGATTTCTCCGACGCCGAGCGCGACGCCATCCTCGACCAGGAGGGTCCGCTGGCTCTCGGCTCGGTCGGCGCCTATCGCCTCGAAGGTCCGTCCGTGCGACTGTTCGGGCGGATCGAGGGCGACTACTTCACCATTCTCGGCCTGCCGCTGCTGCCACTCCTGGCCGCCCTCCGGATCCATGCCCCCACGGAACTCAAGGGATTCACGTGAAACGCGCCTTCGTCATCGGCCATCCCATCAAGCACTCGCGCTCCCCCCTGATTCACGGCACCTGGATCGAGGCCTATGGCGTGAATGGGTCCTACGAGGCCATCGACGTCGCGCCGGCCGACCTGCCCGCCTTCGTCCAGCGCCTTCGCGGTGGCGAGTTCGCCGGCGGCAATGTCACCATTCCGCACAAGGAAGAGGTCTTTGCGCTCTGCGACAGCGTCGACCCGCTGGCCGAAAAGATCGGCGCGGTGAACACGCTTGTCGCCCAGCCGGGCGGCAAGGTGCATGGCTTCAACACCGACTTCATGGGCTTTTTGGGCAATCTCGACCAGAACGCCCCCGGCTGGAGCGATGGGCTGGACACCGCCATCGTGCTCGGCGCCGGCGGCGCGGCTCGCGCCGTGCTGGTGGCGCTGCAGCATCGAGGCCTCAAGACGGTCCATATCCTCAACCGCACCGCGGACAAGGCTGAGGCGCTTGCCAAAGAGCTGGGCGGGCCGTTCGTCCCGGGCCCGATCGAGGCCTGCACGGCGCTGGCCCCGAAGGCCGGGTTGCTGGTCAACACCAC
>DASWWF010000304.1:0-4411 GCA_036401035.1 Devosia sp. | reverse complement strand
AGGGCGCAGATCGGGTCGACTTCGGTGACCAGCACGCGGGCGCCGGCGCCCGAGAGCGACTGGGCCGAGCCCTTGCCGACATCGCCATAGCCACAGACCACGGCGACCTTGCCGGCCAGCATCACGTCGGTACCGCGACGGATCGCGTCGACCAGCGATTCACGGGTGCCGTACTTGTTGTCGAACTTGGACTTGGTGACCGAGTCATTGACGTTGATGGCCGGGAAGGGCAGCTCGCCCTTCTGCTGCAGCTGGTAGAGCCGCATCACGCCCGTGGTGGTTTCCTCGCTGACGCCCTTGATGGCGGCGCGGATGGTCGAGAAGAAAGTCGGGTTCTTGGCGAGGCGGCGGCGAATGGTGGCAAAGAAGATTTCCTCTTCCTCGTTGCCGGGCTTGTCGAGAACGGAGATGTCCTTTTCGGCCTTGGCGCCGGTGAGGATGTACATGGTGGCGTCGCCGCCATCATCGAGGATCATGTTGGGTGTCTCTGCGCCCGGCCAATCCATCATGCGGTCGGTAAAATCCCAGTATTCCTCAAGGCTTTCACCCTTGTGGGCGAAGACCGAGACACCGGCGGCAGCGATGGCGGCGGCGGCGTGATCCTGGGTGGAGAAGATGTTGCAGGAGACCCAGCGGACCTCGGCGCCCAGAGCCACCAGCGTTTCGATCAGCACGGCGGTCTGGATGGTCATGTGCAGGGAGCCGGCGATGCGGGCGCCCTTGAGCGGCTGCTTGCCGGCATATTCCTCGCGGATGGCCATCAGGCCCGGCATTTCGATCTCGGCCATGCCGATTTCCTTGCGGCCGTAATCGGCGAGGGAAATGTCCTTGACGGCATAGTCCGTGTTGGTGGGGGCCATGTGGCAAAACTCCGCTTATCCTGACGTTGCGCGCCTTATACGCAAGGACGCAGCGACGGGCAACAGGGGATATAAAGATTTCTTTATATCCCCTTACCTGGCAAGCGGAATCAGCTGAGGACGACCACCTTGGTGCCGGTGGGCACGCGGTTGTAGAGGTCGATGATGTCCTGGTTGATCAGGCGGATACAGCCCGAGGAGACCTGCTGGCCGATGGTATAGGGCTCGAGCGTGCCGTGCAGGCGGAAGTGGGTGTCGCGGCCGTTGCGGTAGAGATAGAGGGCGCGAGCGCCGAGCGGATTTTTGAGGCCGCCCGGCAGGCCGGCGGCGTAGGGCTTGTAGCGCTCGGGCTGGGTGCGGATCATGTTGGCGGTGGGGGTCCAGCGCGGCCATTCGGCCTTGCGGGCGATGGTGGCATTGCCCTTGAACTGCAGGCCCTCCTCGCGGCCGACGCCGACGCCGTAGCGCATGGCGCGGCCGCCCGACATGATGAGGTAGAGGTAGCGCTGCGAGGTGCTGACCACGATCGTGCCCGGCGCATAATTGCCAGGCGATTCAACTTCTTGGCGCCAGTATTGCTGGGGCACGCGCCTGAGGTCGATGGCCGGGACCGGGAAGGCCTCGTTGGGCTTGGCGGCATAATAGGTGGCCCAGGGCTCGTCGACCTGGATCACCGTGCTGCCGTCGCGGAGCGAGCGGCGGCCGGTGGAGGAGCAGGCGGTGAGGGCGAGGGCGGAAACCCCGATGAGGAAAAGGCGGCGGCTGGTCAAGGCGGGCTCGTGCTGAGAGAGGGGCGGGACCGGAAAAGCCGTGATGCGCAGTGCTTTGTCGAGTGCGACGCTGCCACACAACAGGGCGGAATTGAACGCACAAGTTCACAATCTGTTGCGTGGATGGTGTCAGCGCGGCTGATGAACGTTCGTCGCGTGATGTCGCCGTGTGACGTGGTGCCTAGCCGCGCCTGGCGAGATACCGCCCGGTGAGCGAGGTCTTGTCTTTGGCCAAATCCACCGGGGCGCCTTCGAAGACGATGGTGCCGCCGTCATGGCCGGCGCCGGGGCCGAGATCGATGACCCAGTCGGCGCGGCTGATGACGTCTAGATTGTGCTCGATGACGATGACGGTGGAGCCGGCATCGACGAGGCGGTCGAAGAGGCCGATCAGCGTATCGACGTCGTGCATGTGCAGGCCGGTGGTCGGCTCGTCCAGCACATAGATATTGCCGGACTTGCCGAGCTCCGCCGCGAGTTTCAGGCGCTGGCGCTCGCCGCCGGATAGTGTCGAGAGCGGCTGGCCCAGGGTCAGGTAGCCCAGCCCGACATCGTCGAGGCCCTTCAGAATCTTGGCGATGGCCGGCTCGGTGAAGAAGGCGACGGCGTCGCCGACGGGCATTTCGTAGACGTCGGAGATCGACTTGCCGCGCAGCTTGTGGGCCAGCACCTCGTCGGTGAAGCGCTTGCCGTTGCAGGTCTCGCAGGTGGTGATCATCGGATCGAGATGGGCGAGGTCGGTATAGATGACGCCCAGCCCATTGCAGTCGGGGCAGGCGCCCTTGGAGTTGGCGGAGAACAGGGCCGCATCCTCCCCGGTAGCCTTGGCGAAGGCTTTTCTGACGGCGTCGAGGATGCCCGTATAGGTGGCGGTGTTGGAGCGGCGCGAGCCGCGCGCCAGGTTCTGGTCGATGATGACGGTGTCCGGGTAAGCCTCGGGCAGGCAGCCCTGGATCAGTGAGCTCTTGCCGGAGCCGGCGACGCCGGAGACGACGGTGAGCACGCCCTCGGGGATGTCGACCGAGACGTTCTTCAAATTGTTGAGCGACGCCTTCTTGATGGAAAGCTTGCCTTTGGGCTTGCGGCCCCTGGCCTTGATGGGCTGGTGCTTTTCGATGTGGTCGCCGGTGAGGGTGCCGGACTTGAGGAGGCCGCGATAGTCGCCCTCGTAGACCACTTCACCGCCTTTGGAGCCGGCGAGGGGACCCATGTCGACGACGTGGTCCGCAATGGCGATCATGTCGGGCTTGTGCTCGACAACCAGCACGGTGTTGCCCTTGTCGCGCAGCTGAGTCATCAGCCCGGCAAGGCGGCCGACATCGTGCGGATGGAGGCCCACGGAGGGCTCGTCGAAGACATAGGTGAGGTCGGTGAGGGACGAGCCGAGATGGCGCACCATCTTGACCCGCTGGCTTTCGCCGCCGGAGAGGGACGAACTCTCCCGGTCGAGGCTGAGATAGCCGAGGCCGATGGTCACGAGGTTCTCGAGCCGGGCGGCCAGTGCATCGATCATCGGCTGCACTTCGGGCGCCTTGATGGCGCGAACGAAGGGGGCAAGGTCGGAGACCTGCATGGCCGAGAGTTCGGCGATGTTCTTCCTGGCGACCTTGCTGCCGAGCGCCGCGGCATTGAGGCGGGCACCGTGGCACGTGCCGCAGACGGCGCGGGTGAAGATGCGGTCGTATTCGCGGCGGACATGCGGCTGCAGAGTCTCAGGGTCCTTGGAGCCAAGGCCCTTCTTCAATTTGGCGACGACGCCTTCGAAGGTGAGACCGATCTTGCCGACCTTGATCTTACGGCCATCGTCGAGGTGGAGGAGGTTTTCGCGTTCCTCGGCGGTGTATCTGTTGATCGGCTTATCGACGTCGAACAGGCCGGAATTCTTGTAGATTTCGAACCACCAGCTATCGACGGCGAAATCCTTGGGCAACAGGGCGCCCTGGTTGAGCGACTTGGTCTCGTCGATCACCGCGCTCATGTCCATGGCGGCAACCTGGCCGATGCCTTCGCAGTCCGGGCACATGCCGCGCGGATCGTTGGACGAGTAAAAGCCGTAGGACGGCAGCCGCGGCTCGGCGACCCGGGCAAAGAGAATGCGGAGCATCTGCGCGGTGTCGGTCACGGTGGCGACGGTGGAACGCGAATTGCCGCCCAGCCGCTGCTGGTCGACGATGATGGCGGCCGAAATGTTGTCGAGCGAATCCGCATCGGGCTGGCCGTAATGCGGCATGAACTGCTGCACGAAGGCCGGATAGGTCTCGTTGATCAGCCGCTGGCTTTCCGCCGCGATGGTGCCGAAGACGAGGGAGGATTTGCCCGAGCCCGAGACGCCGGTGAACACCGTGATCTTGCGTTTGGGGATGTCGAGCGAGACATTCTTGAGATTGTTCTCCCGCGCCCCGCGGATTTCAATCGAGCCGTAGAGTGTGCCGGTCATCGGGTTCCCTCTCGTGTAATTAACTAGATGGTTAAATTAGATTTGGGGGTATGGCAAGGGGGTGTTGGTAGTCGGGCCTGGCGCCCCCTCCACCAGCCTGCGGCCGGTCCCCCTCCCCCGTTGTCACGGGGGAGGATCATGGAGAGATTGTGCCCCAGGGTCTCCCTCTCCCTTGCGGGGAGGGGACAGGGGTGGGGGTGCAGGCTGCGGTGACGCTGGAGTGGGGCTGGTGGTCGAGAACACCGTCTCGGTGCGTGGGCTCCCCCCACCCTGACCCCGCGAGGGGGGAGGTGACACTCCGGCTGGTGCCTTTGAGCGACGGAGGGGAAGAAACGCGCCGTGTG
>DASWWF010000303.1:0-4990 GCA_036401035.1 Devosia sp. | reverse complement strand
GGTGAGCTTGTTCACCTGATAGGGGATTTCGGTGACGATGAGCGCCTCGCGCTCCTTGCGGACTTCCTCGGTGTGGACGCGGCCGCGCACGAGGATCGAGCCCCTGCCCGTCTCATAGGCCTGGCGGATGCCGGAACGGCCGAGGATGATGCCGGCGGTCGGGAAATCCGGGCCGGGGATCACCTGCATCAGCTCTTCGGTGGAGACATGCGGGTTCTCCATGGTGAGGAGCACCGCGTCGATCACTTCGCGCAGGTTGTGGGTGGGAATGTTGGTGGCCATGCCCACGGCGATGCCGCCGCCGCCATTGACCAAGAGGTTGGGGAAGCGCGCCGGGAGCACGGTCGGCTCACGCTCGGACGCGTCGTAGTTGTCCTTGAAGTTGACGGTGTCCTTGTCGAGGTCCTCGAGCAGCGAGCCCGTGACCCGTTCCATGCGCACTTCGGTGTAGCGCATGGCCGCCGGCATATCGCCGTCGACGGAACCGAAATTGCCCTGCCCGTCGATCAGCGTCACGCGCAGGGAGAATTCCTGCGCCATGCGGACCAAGGAGAAGTAGACCGCGTCGTTCGAGTGCGGGTGGTACTTACCGATCACGTCGCCGACCACGCGGGCGGACTTGCGATAGGGCCGGTTCCACTCGTAGCCCTGCTCGTGCATGGAATAGAGAATGCGCCGATGCACTGGCTTCAGCCCGTCGCGCACGTCTGGCAGCGCGCGGCTCACGATCACGCTCATGGCGTAATCGAGGTACGATTTGCGCATCTCGTCGGTGATGGAGATCGGGACGATGTCGGAGGGCGGCGGCGGTGCGCCGGCCTGATCTTCGGGCTTGTCTGTCACTGGGCCGTTGTCGGTTTGTGAAACTGCGCGAACATCTAGGCGATTCCTCGCTGGAAGACCAACCAACACTGGTTGACGAGGGGCAGATGTCCACGGGTTCCGGCGGAATTGGAACTGCCGAGGGTTTTAGGGCGGCTTTGCGGCGGTTTTGGGCCGGAAAGCCCGGCGGCACATGGAAGTTTTACGGCCCGGGTGTCTAGACGCGATGGCCGCTTGCCCTTAGTAATCCGCGCCTGAATGCGGGGGGCCGCCTTTAAGGGGTAGATTCTATTGGCTGAGAACAACGTGCTGAACCGGCTGGTGGGCTGGATTCTGGGGCGTAACCGCTCCATCGGCTTCAGTCTCGAATATATCGGCAAGGGCACGCTGCGCTTCCCCCGGATCGTCGCACTGCTGGTGCTGGCGATGACCATCTTCTGCGCCGCGCAGATCCCACGCGCCAGTGTCGATGGCGACCTGCTGCGCGTCTTCGCCCATTCGGGTGAGGAATACGACTCCTACGAAAAGCTCGCCACGACCTTCGGCACGTTCGAGAACGACATCTACATCCTGGTCAACTCGCCCGATCTCACCAATCCCGAGACGATCGAGACGATCCGCGCCATGGCGCTGGACCTGACCAACAACGAATACATCACCGGCACGATGTCGGCCTTCACCCTGCGCAAGCCGGGGCCGGACGGGACGACGCTGCCGGCCGTGCCCGAGGGCATGCAGACGCCCGAAGAGGTGCGCGCCGCTCTCACCGAGCTCTACGAAACCGACCCGATGATGCGCAACCTCATCAACCCGGACCTCTCCGGCGTGGTGATCATTGCCTTCCCGAACCCCGAAATGACCAAGGGCGGCGGCACCAAGGACATGATCGCGAGCCTGCGCGACACGGTCGGCTTCTGGTCCACCGACCAGATCCAGGCCGAGCTGACCGGTCCGCCGATCTGGACCTCGGAAATGCTGAACGCCGCGGTCGACGACCAGATCAAGTTCACTGTCTACGGCTTCTCGCTCGGCGCGCTGATTGCTCTCTTCTCCCTGCGCTCGTTCTGGGGCGCCATCATCGTGGCTGCGACGCCCTTCGTCGCCGTGCTCTGGGTGATGGGCATCATCATTGCGGCCTTCGGCTCGTTCTCGTTCCTCACCATCATCGTCACCACGATCGTCCTGGTGATCGCCTTTGCCGAGAGTTTGTTCTTCATATTCAACTGGCTGGCCTATTGGCGCGAGGGCATGGATCCCTACAAGGCGGTCGACGAGACCGTGCGCGTGGTCGGTCCGGCATCGGGCCTCACCATGCTGACCACGCTGGTGTCGTTCGCCTCGCTGTCGCTGACCGCCGGCCAGGGCGTGCAGGAATTCTCGCTCGCCGGCACCATGGCGTCGCTGATCAACTTCATCTGCCTGATGACCTTCCTGCCGCTGATGCTCAAGCTCGCGGTCAAGCTGGGCTTCAAGGCGCCCAAGCCGAGCTTTGCCATCACCGCGCCGATCGCGCCGGCCTGGTTCCTCGCCAGCCGTTTCGGCCGACCGATCGCCGCGGCGGCCATCGTGGTCACCGCCGCGCTGCTGATCCCCTACTTCCTGATCCAGCCGCACTTCTCGTTCGAAGACTTCATGGCCAAGAACTCGACGGCCCTGACGGCCGCCGAGAGCATCGATCAGGGCGTCGGTGGCGTCGCTCCGCTCTATGTCAGCGTGCCGTTGAAACAGGGCATGGCGGATGTCGGCGACGAGGACTTCAAGACCGTGCAGACCGTGCACGGCATCGTCGAGAAGTATCTGGGGCAGAACAAGGTCATCTCCGCCGCCGCCTTCTCGCACTACCAGGCGAGTGGTTTTACCCGAGAGCAGATCTTCTCGGCCGTGGGCGACCTCCGCAAAAGGTTCGTCACCGATGAGGGCACGGCGGCGCTGATCACCGGCTTCATGCCGACGATCATCGACTCCGAGGAACTGGAGCGCCTCAAGGAAGGCATCGAGACCGATATCAAGGCGGCCGGTATCGACGGCGCCACGGTCGGCGGCTTCCGCGTCATGACCACCTACGCCACCGACACCATCGTTTCCGGCTTGCAGCTCGACCTCACCATCTCCGTGGTGGTCAATATCTTCCTCATCGGCTGGGCCTTCATGAGCTGGCGCGTGGCGCTGGCCGCGGCCATTCCCAACCTCTTCCCGGTGCTCGGAACGGAAGCCTGGCTCTATTTCTCGGGCGCCGGGCTACAGCTCACCACCGTGCTGGCGCTGACCATCGCGTTCGGTATCGCGGTCGACGACACCACCCATTTCCTGTCGCACTATCTGCATTCGCGGCGAGAAGAAGGCAAAGGCCATGCCGATGCCGTGCATCACACCATGCAACGAATTGGCGGCGCAATCATTGCTGCCACGCTGATCCTGTGCTCGGGCACCGCGATCGTCATGTTCTCGGAACTGCCGCAGGTCGCCTTATTTGGTACACTATTTGTTTCAACTCTCGCATTCGCAGTGATAGGCGACGTCATCATCCTGCCTGCGTTGCTGATCGCCGGGGGGCGATTCTTTCATCCGCTTGGAGGCGTTAAAAAATGAAGTTCTTCGGACCCCTGTCGCGAACCCTCGCGCTCGCAGGTCTGTTCTCGGTCGCCCTGTTCTCTGCCCCGGCCATGGCCGCCAAGGCCGACGTGGCGCTGCTGCAGTCCTATATCGGCCAGTGGAAAGGGCGCGGCCAGCTGATCGGCGCGGAGTCCGAAACCGTGGTGTGCCGGCTGACGCTCAGCCAGGGCAATCAGGACAAGGTGAACTATGCGGGCCGCTGCTCGCTCGCCGGCACTGCTCTCTCGGTCAACGGCACGCTGGCCTACAACGAGAAATCGAACCGCTTCGAAGCCGCCATGACCTCGAACGCCACCTTCAGCGGTCTCGCGGTCGGCAAGAAGTCGGGCAATGGCGTGGTCTTCAACCTCAAGGAAACCGGCGAGGATGAAGAAGGCAAGCCCATGACCATCTCCGCCCAGATCGCGCTGAATGGCGGCAAGATCGGCGTCCAGTTCAACATCGTCTTCAACGAGACCGGTGACCAGCTGCGCGCCTCGGTGCCGTTCACCAAGTAACACGCTGACAGCGCAGGCATTTTCCTTACGGGCGGCTTTGGCCGCCCGTTTCTTTTGATCACGCGGACGTCATGATCCGCACGCCTGCCTTCGGCCAAACTTAACGAGTCTGCGGTAGCTCTGGGCCAGGTTCATTCGTCCTCCGGAAGGGCTGGTAACTGCCGCCTCGCCTCACCACCACGGTCAGCCGCAGCACGCTCACGTATCTCGTGGCCATCTGCGTGGCCTTTCTGATGCTCGAAGGCTGGCGCGAGTGGACCTCTCGCGAAGCCGCCGTGCACCGCGCCGAGCAGGAGATGACCAATCTCGCCCGCTCGCTGCGCCAGCATGCCGACGACACGTTCCAGATGGCCGAGCTGGCCCTCGCCAACCTCGTCGATCAATTCGAGACCGAAGGCACCGGCGCGACTTCGCTGCAGCGGGCGCGGGCGTCGATGGACGCCAATCTGGGCAGCAACAGCCGGCTGCGCGCGCTGCATGCCTTCCGCCCCGACGGCAGCTGGCTGGTCAACTCGCTCGACGCCGCCCCGCCCGGCGCCAACAATGCCGACCGCGACTATTTCAAGCACCACGCCAGCGTCGACGACCGCCTGACCTTCGTCGGCCCGCCGGTCAAGAGCCGCACCGATGGCCAGTGGGTGATGACGCTGAGCCGCCGCATCAACGACGCCGCCGGCCAGTTCGCCGGCGTGGTCAGCGCGACGCTGACGGCCAAGTCCTTCGCCGACTACTACCGGCAGTTCAATGTGGGCGGCCACGGCAGCATCATCCTGGCGTCCAGGGACGGCCTGGTGATGTCGCGCGCGCCCTATGACGACGCCGTCGTCGGCATGGATGTGAGCGCCTCGCGGCTCTTTGCCGAAATCGTGCCCAAGACCCATTCGGGCGCCTACCATTATGTCTCGCCCATCGACGACGTCGCCCGCATCGGCGGCTACGACAAATCCGACCGCTACGGCTTCGTGGTGATGGCAGCCGCCGCCGAAGAGCAGGTGCTGGCCGCCTGGATCAGCGGCGCCATCCAGCGCTCGATAGCGACGCTGGCGTTCATCGGCCTG
>DASWWF010000302.1:0-2286 GCA_036401035.1 Devosia sp. | reverse complement strand
GTGAGGCCGGGGACCACGCCCGGCAGCCCGAGGCCATCGAGCCAGACCTGCTGGGCGTCCTTGGTGATGGCGAAGTTGATATATTCCTTGGCCCAGTAAAGTTCGTTCTCGGGCAGGCCCTTGGGAATCCAGAGGCCGTCGGTGTCGAACTTGGCGCCCTCTTCGGGCACGGTCCAGGCGACGTTGACGCCGTTCTTCTTGGCTTCGCGTGCATTGGTCGAGATGGTGACCGCGAGGTCGATTTCGCCGTTCTGGAACCAGGTGGTGAAATCCGGATCTTCGCCGAGCAGCGGAGCCTGTTCCTTGACCTTGGCGATGAAGTCCCAGGCCGGCTGCATGTTGCCGGGGATATCCTCGAGCTTGCCGCCACCGGCGACCTGGGCCGGGAAGTGGAAGCCGATGCCGTCGTTGTAGAGCGCGATGCGGCCCTTGAACTTGGGATCGAGCAGCACCTGCAGCGACTTCGGCGGACCATCCGGGAAAGCTTCCGGACGATAGGCCAGCACATAGACATAGCCGTAGGTGTTGACGATCGGGTAGCCCTCGAGGCCGACGGGCTTGGCCAGATCAGTGGTGCCGGCGAGGTTGGAGAGGTCGCTGAGGTCTTCGGTGACGCCGCGCAGCGCCGACTTGGTGGCGTTGGTGGTGGTGTCCCAGTTGATGTGGATCGGCGGCACGCGGCCCTGCGCCACAGCGGCCCAGACTTTGGGCTGGATTTCGTTGTCTTCGGTCAGGTCGTGACGGACAGCGATGCCGGTGGCGGCGGTGAAGGGATCGGACACGCCGGCCTTGAGGCTATCGACCCACGAGCCGCCCCAGGCGCGCACGATGATTTCGGCTGGCTTGGCCGGTTCCTGGCCGAAGGCCCTGGTGGTGAAGCCGGTCATGGCGACACCGCCAAGGGCAGCAGCGCCGCCGAGGAATTTCCGGCGCGAAAGCGCGAGGATAGACGTCTTCTCAGTCATGATCGTTCTCTCCTGTTGTGCCGGTCGGTGCCGGTCAATTCGGGAAGGTGAGCACGTCGCGTGCATTCCACCCCATCGCCACGTTCTCCCCGATGGCGAATTGCGTGTGAGCCGCGGGATCGTGATCGAAGACGCGCAGCAGCGCGCCCGATGACCCGAACTCGATTTCGTAAACCAGGCGCTCGCCCTCGAAGATGGCGTCGCGCACGGTGCCGCGCATGACGGTCTGGCAGGCGGCCAGATCGGCCTGGCTGCGGCCCAGCCGCACCTGCTCGGCGCGCAGGGCGCCGGTGACGGAAGCGCCGGTGACGGGAAGTGCGCCACCACCGGTCCAGGTGCCGGTGACGGTGCTGCCGCCGATGTCGTAGGTGACTGTACCGGCATCGGTCGCGGTGACGGTGCCGGAGAGGAAATTGGTGACGCCGATGAAGCCGGCGACGAACGCATTGGACGGCGTGCGATACGTCGCGCTGGGCGGCGCCTTCTGCTGGATGACGCCCTTGTCCATGACGATGACTTCATCGGACACCACCAGCGCCTCGCGCTGATCGTGGGTGACGTTGATGGTGGTGACGCCGAGTTCGCGCTGGATACGTCGGAACTCGAGCTGCATCTCTTCGCGCAGCTTGCGGTCGAGGGCGGCGAGCGGCTCATCGAGCAGCAGCAGGTCGGGCTCGAACACCAGCGCGCGGGCAATGGCGACACGCTGCTGCTGGCCACCGGAGAGCTGGTGGATGCGGCGATCGGCATAGCCTCCCAGATGCACCAGATCGAGATAGCGCTGCACCCGCTCGGGAATGGTGGTCGCATCGAAGCGGCGCATCTTCAATGGGAAGGCAACGTTCTCGGCCGCGGTCATATGCGGGAACAGCGCCAGTTTCTGGAACACCATGCCGATGGAGCGTCTATGCGGCGGTGTGGCGCTGACCGGCTTACCGTTGATGAAGATCTCGCCGGCGGACGGGTTCTGGAAACCGGCGATCATCCGCAGCAGCGTGGTCTTGCCCGAACCCGAGGGGCCGAGGATGGTGAGGAAGCGCCCGTCTTCGAGATCGAAGGAGGCGTCCTTGACGGCGTGGACGCCGTTGAAGGTCATATCGACATTGCGGACCGAGACGGCCACGCCGGAGGCCGCTTTGGTCGGCGCAGCTGCGGCGGCTTGCATGGTCATCGGGTCCCCCGGAATGGTGTCACGCGAGCCCCTTCAACACGTGTTCGGTCAGCCTCAATGCCATAATGTCTATACATATAGAGATGCGAGTCAACACGACGTGTGCAGTTTTCGATACTGCACAAAACATGAGCATCCCATGCGTCAGAT
>DASWWF010000301.1:0-9394 GCA_036401035.1 Devosia sp. | reverse complement strand
ACGGACCCGGAAATAGCCGAAATCGGGTTAACCGAAGCCGAGGCGCGGGCAAAGGTCAAGGCCGGCGTGGTCGTCACCCGCTGGAGCTTTGCCGAAAACGACCGCGCCAGGGCCGATCGCAACACCTTCGGCACCGCCAAGCTGATCACCGACAAAGCCGGCAGGATTCTCGGCGCCGGCATTGTCGGCAACGGGGCAGGGGAGTTGATCGCGCTCTTTTCGCTGGCTCTCTCGAAAAAGCTCACGGCGCGCGACCTGATGGGCTTTGTCGCCCCCTATCCCACCTATGCGGAGATCGCCCGCCGCCTGGGCCTCGAATTCCATCGCGGACTCGGCGGCAATCCGCTGTTGCGACGGATTGCGGCGTTCGTGCGTTACTTGCCCTGAGCTTGTTGCGTAACGGGATTTTCGCTAAATAACAGCCAATGGCCACTGATACTCGCGCGATGCCGGGGCCCTTTTCGGGCCTGTCGGTCAAGATCATCGCCACGATCATTTTCGTGATCCTTGCGGTCGAAGTGATCATTTACTTGCCCTCGGCAGCTAATTTCCGCATGTCCTGGCTCGAAGACCGCCTGCGCGTCGGCATCGTCGCCGCCCGCGTGATCGATGCCGTACCCGATGTCATGGCGCTGCCGCGCGAGCTTACCGACCGGCTGCTCAATGCGGCCGGCGCCACTGCCATCGTCTATCGCCGCGAAGGCCAGAGCCAGCTGCTCGAACTCGAGCAGGCGCCCATGCCGCGGGTGGCGGTCACCATCGACATGCGCCTCACCGATCCGGTTACCGTCATCGGCGGCGTGCTCGACACCCTCGTTTTCGGCGGCGACCGCACCCTCCGCATCATCGGCGAGGGCGAGACCGGCGACGGCGAAGACAGCCTGGTCGAAGTGCTGATGCCCGAGCAGCCCTTGCGGCTCGAACTGCTGATCTATTCGCGCAACACCTTCGTCATCTCGCTGATCGTGGCGCTGATCACCGCCGCGGTGCTCTACCTCTTCGTCTCCCGCATCCTGATCGTGCCGATCCAGCGGCTCTCCCAGAATATCCTGGGCTATCGCAAGGCCCCCGAAAACGCCTCGCTGATCATCGCCCCGAGCCCCAGGCGCCGCGACGAGATCGGCATTCTCGAGCAGGAGCTTTCGGCCATGCAGACCGAGATCTTCACCCTGCTGCGGCAGCGCCGGCACCTGGCCGATCTCGGCCTCGCCGTCTCCAAGATCAACCACGACCTGCGCAACACCCTGACCTCGGCGCAACTGCTCTCCGACCAGGTGGTGGCGCTCGATGATCCCAAGATCCAGCGGCTGGCGCCGCGGCTGATCCATTCCATCGACCGCGCCATCGGCTTTGCCCAGTCGGTGCTCGACTATGGCCGCCAGTCCTCCACCCCGCCGCGCCCGGTGCCGGTCGACCTGCGCGCCCTGATCGACGAAGCCGCCTTCGATGCCGGCTTTGTCGGCCACCCGGCGGTGACACTCCGCAACGACGTGCCCGAGGCCATCATCCTCCGCGCCGATCCCGATCAGCTCGCCCGCGTCTTCATCAACCTGATGAAAAATGCCCGCGAGGCGCTCGAGGCCCAGAACGGCGCCGCCGAAAGCCCCGAAGTCGTGGTCAACCTCATCCGGACGCCCGAGTCGATCACCGTCAGCGTTGCCGACAACGGCCCGGGTCTCCCCCCCCGCGCTCGTGATAATCTCTTCGTCGCTTTCGAAGGCTCGGCCAAGGCGGGCGGCACCGGCCTCGGCCTCGCCATCGCCCGCGAGCTCACCGAGGCCCATGGTGGCCGCCTGACCTTCGTCGATCAGCCCAAGGGCACCCGCTTCGATGTGATTTTGCCCGTGGACATGCTGGTTCCGTGACACGCCGCTGATGCGCACGTGACAGAAGTTCATGGTCCGCGGTGAGTGCACGCTGACATCCAATCACGGACTTTGCATTGGACTTTGTCACACGCTTGCAATGGGCGGAAAGCTTCTATATGGGTTCGCCCGTTCCGCCGGACTTGTCCGGCCTGCGCGCCCGTAGCTCAGCTGGATAGAGCACCAGACTACGAATCTGGGGGTCGGACGTTCGAATCGTTCCGGGCGCGCCATTTCTCTTTCCCCACCAAAACTTGAACCCTGCGCTGTCCCGCGTGGGCTCGCAGTGCCGGATGGCTTCCTCGATGGTCCGGGCGGCTTTCTTCGCACGTCCATAGAGGACCGGGAGGCCGTCGCTCAGATCGCGGCCGCAGAAAGTGGGCCTCACATCAACAATACCAGTTCAAGTCCACTGAAAAAAATGCGATCAGGGGAAAACGTATTGAGAATGGCGCGAGGGCGAGCGTGGACGGTCTGTTGGGCAAACTCAGGAACGACATGAGCGCGGCCGATCCGGTCGTCCCGCTGTACAAGCAGCTCAAGGACGCGATTGAGAGGGCCATCGTCGAAAATGTGCTGAAGCCTGGTGGCACGCTGCCGGGCGAGCGGGCGATCGCCGATGCGCTTTCTCTGTCACGGGTGACGGTCCGCAAGGCCATCGAGACGCTGGTCGAGGAGGGGCTTGTGCAACGTCGCCACGGCGCGAGGACCGAGGTCGGGTCCCGCGTGGAAAAATCCCTGTCGACGCTGACCAGCTTTTCCGAAGACATGACGTCGCGCGGCATGAAGCCCGGATGCATATGGCTTTCCAGACAAATCAGCCGTCCGTCGCCAGCCGAGATGATGGCGCTGGGGCTGTCGGGAACCGGGCAGGTGCTGCGGCTCAAGCGCATCCGCACTGCCGACGGCGTGCCCTTGGCGCTCGAGACATCGGCGGTGCCCACCCGATTCCTCAGCTCGCCCGACCTGATCGGGGACTCGCTCTACGAGGCGATGGAGCGCTCTGGCGCCATGCCGCAGCGCGCCATCCAGCGCATGCGCTCTCGTCGGGCGACCATCGCCGACGCCGAGCATCTGCACTGCGAAGTCGGCGAGCCGCTGCTGGTCATGGAGCGTCGCTGCTTCCTCGCCGACGGCCAAATCGTCGAGTTCACGGAGTCGCGTTACCGGGGCGACGTTTACGACTTCGTGGTCGAGCTGGAGCGATAATACCAGTCAAAAACTGGTTGTAATCTGGTATGGCGTCGCTAACGTTGCCCTCGACAGGGGGTCTGCCAGTGCAACGCGACGATCTGAAAAACAGCCTGCTGGTTTCGTGCCAGCCCGTGCCAAACGGTCCGATGGACCGGCCAGAGATGGTTGTCGGTTTCGCCCTGGCGGCGCTGTCCGCGGGCGCCGGTGCACTGCGCATCGAGTCCCTGCCTTATCTCCGCGCAGTCCGCCCGGCCACGACCGCGCCGATCGTCGGCATCATCAAGCGTGACCTCGATGACAGCCCGGTGCGGATTTCCCCCTACATCGAAGATGTGGAAGCCCTGGCGGATGCCGGCGCCGACATCGTCGCCTTCGACGCGACGGACCGGGTGCGACCGGCCAGCGTCGTTGACCTGATCGCGGCGATCAAGGCCAAGGACAAGCTCAGCATGGCCGATTGTTCCTGCCTCGAGGACGCTCGGGCGGCGCTCGCCGCAGGTGTGGACTTCGTCGGCACCACGCTCTCTGGCTATGTCGGTGGGCCCGAGCCGACAGAGCCCGACCTGGCGCTCATCGCGGCGATGCGGAAGTTGACGCCGTATGTGATCGCGGAAGGTCGTATTCGTACGACGGAGCAGGCGGCCGCGGCGGCGCAGGCGGGGGCATTTTGTGTCGTTGTGGGCTCGGCCATTACGCGCACCGAACATGCAACGTCCTGGTTCAAGGACGCAGTTGATCGTGGTTTTGCACGTCAGGCGGCTGATGGACGTTCGCTGCTCGCCATTGACATAGGTGGAACCAAGATCATCGCGGCCATGGTCACCGGCGGCGAGGTGCTCGACGAGGTGACCGTACCGACGGCGCGCGATGCCGGACCCGATGCCTGGATCGCCGCCGTGGCCGAGGCGAGCCGCGACTGGCTGCCGCGTTGCACCGGTGTCGGTATTGCGGTGACCGGGCTCATCGACGAGGAGCGCTGGTCGGGCCTCAACCTGGCGACGCTCGGCGTCCCGCAGAACTACCCGCTCGTCGACAAGCTGCGCGCCACTTTCGACCTGCCGGTCTTTGCCGCCAACGACGCGCAGGCTGCGGCCTGGGGCGAGCATCGCTTCGGCGCCGGCCTCAACCAGAATTGCGCCTTTCTCACTATCTCGACCGGCATTGGCGGTGGGCTGGTGCTCAATGGCAAGCCGCTGCTTGGGCTGGCCGGCCATTTCGGCCTGCTGCGCCTGCCCAGCCTGGATGCAAATCCGCTCGAGGACGATGTCTCGGGCCGCTGGTTTGCGGCCGAGGCGCGCAAGGCCGGTCATGACGTCGAAGCGCCGGGAGTCTTCGCCGCCGCCCGCAATGGCGAGACCTGGGCGAGTGACATCATCGACCGCTCGGCCAATCAGGTCGCGCTGCTCTGCCGCGACATCCAGCTGATGTTCGATCCGGCGCGCATCGTCATCGGCGGCGGCATCGGCATGGCCGACGGCTTCCTCGACCTGGTGCGCAGCAAGATTCCGGCCGAGCCGGCTCGCCTGCGTCCCGAGCTCGTGGCGGCCAAGCTCGGACGGCATGCAGGGGTGATCGGCGTGGCCGATCTCGCTCGCGGCCAACACTGAAATTCCGGTCGAAGAAAAGCGACCCGGCGTCTGGACTGCACCACAAGGAAGGGAACCATGCTGATACTCAAGAAGACGACCACCACGCTCGCTGCCCTTGCAGCTACGCTCACGCTCTCCACGGCTGCAATGGCCGAAGTCACCGTGCTGGGCTGGCCCGGCGGCTCGGAAGAAACCGCGCTGCGCGCTGCCGTTGAGCTCTACAACGGCCAGGAGGGCGTCGCCGACGCCGACAAGGTCGAGCTGCTGTTCTTCAACCGCGACGGCTTCTACGACAAGCTGCAGGCCGACATGGCTGCGGGCACCGATGCCTTCGACATCAACCTGATCGCTACCTACGCCGTCGGCCGGTACGCGCCCTATATGGAGCCGGTGGACCTCGGCGCGGCTGCCGTGTCGACCTTTGGCGATGCGATCCTTTCGACCATGCAGTTTGACGGCAAGCAGTATGGTGTGCCGACCGATCTCTCGGCCCACTTCATGTACTACCGCAAGGACCTGATCGACGCGCTGCTGGCCGACGACGCTGCCAAAGCCAAGTATGCCGAGATTGCGCAGAAATATCTGGGCAAGGCGCTCGAGCCCAAGGACCCGGACAGTTGGACCTGGGAAGACTGGGCCGCGACCGCGCTCTACTTCACACAGTCGATCAATGCGGATAGCCCGGTTCGCTATGGCACCGTGCTGCAGCTCAAGAACCTGCTGTTCAACATGATGGTGTTCCAGTCCGTGCCGCGCGCCTACGGCGGCGACTGGCGCGACGCCTCTGGCGCCGTGACCGTGGATTCGGAGGCCTATCGTACGGCGCTTCAGCTCTACAAGACGCTCTACGACGCCGGCGCCACGCCGCGCGACTCCCTGAGCTACGAGTACCCCGAGACCAACGCCGCCTTCGGCGCCGGTCAGGCCGCCACCGCCCTGCAGTGGAACGCCGCGGCCGGTGAACTGACCGATCCGGAGAAGTCCCCGGCGGTCGCAGACAATGTCGGCATCGTCGCGCCGCCGGCTGGCCCGGCTGCCCGCGCCGATCACATCCACGGTCTTGGACTTGGCCTCAACAAGAATGCCAAGAACAAGGAAGGCGCGGTCAAGTTCCTGCAGTGGCTCGCCACTGAGGATGCAGCCCTCGCCTATGCTCGCGCCGGCGGTTCGCCCGCGCTGGCACCGGCAGTGGTGGCCAAGGTTGCCGCGGAACGGCCCGACCTCGTCCAGCTTGGCGAGTTCGCCAGCGCCTACGGCTATGTGATGAATGGCGGCACCTCGGCCAATGCCTTCCCGGTCTACGAGCTGCAGGCCAAGGAGTTCACCGCCTACTGGTCCGGCCAGCAGGATCTCGACACCACGCTCGCCAACACCAAGGCGGGCATGGAAGAGCTGCTGAAGTAAGTCTCCCAAGGGGCGTGGCGGAGCGATCCGCCGCGCCCACTTCCAGTTTGAGGTTGATTTGGCACCGACGCGCAACGAATGGGCGATCCTGACCACCCCGCTGGTGGCGTTCCTATTGGTGTTCCTCGGCTTTCCGGCCCTGGTGAACCTCTACTATTCAGTCTCGAGCGTCAGCTTCGAGACGCTGCGGGCGCCGGTGCTTTCCGGCTTTGGCAACTATCTCACTGTCCTCACCGATGCCGGCTTCTGGCGCGCCAACTGGTTCTCGCTGCGCTTTGGTATCTTCACCGCAGTGGCAGAATGCGGCATCGGCCTGTTCCTTGCCATCTTCCTCACGCCGCTGCTCACCAAGCGATCCTGGCTGATGGCGCCGCTGATGCTGCCGCTGATGGTGGCGCCGGCCATGGTCGGCCTCATGTATCGCCTGGTCCTGCATGAATTTGCCGGACCCATCCCCTATTACCTCTACGAGTGGTTCCGCTGGACCCCGGCCTTCCTCGACGTCAACTCCGCTTTCTGGACGTTGGCCGTGGTCGAGACGCTGCAGTGGACGCCGTTTGCCTTCCTGCTCTTCTACATGGCCTATCAGGCCGTGCCCGAAGAGGTGCGCCAGGCTGCCTCGCTCGATGGCGCCACCGACTGGCAGACACTCTGGACCATCGACCTGCCGCTGATGATGCCCACCATCGTCATCGCCTTCTTCGTCCGCTTCATCGATGGCTTCCGCGTCTTCGACAATGTCTACACGCTGACCGGCAGCGGGCCGGGCGGTTCGACCACGTCGCTCTCGATCTACATCTACGAGGCCTTCTTCAAGCAGGGCGCCATCGGCAAGGCGGTCGCCGCCTCGGTAGTGCTGTTCGTGGCCTCGTTCGCGGTGCTCTGGGCACTCAACTGGCTGGCCAGCCGCAGGGGGCGCGCATGATCGTCAAGGCACTCCGCTGGATCGTGTTCATCGTCGCCGTTCTGGCGATGAATTTCCCGGTGATCGCGACCCTCATCACCTCGTTCAAGAGCGCACGCGAACTCTCGATCAATCCCGGTCTCTGGATCAACCAGCCGACCCTGGAGAACTATTCCAGGGCGCTCGAAGTGACGGATCGCCTCAACATCTTCGGCTACCTGTTCAACAGCGCCGTGGCCGCCATCCTTGGCACCACGCTGGCCATTGTTCTGTCCTTCCCGGCGGCCTATGCCATTGCGCGCGGCGATTTCGGCCGCCGTGTGCTGATGCCGGTGGTCGTCAACCTGCGCGCCGTGCCGCTCATCATCTTCGCCATTCCGCTCTACATGATGTTCCAGTGGATGGGCCTGCTCGACACGCAGCTCGGGCTGGGGCTGATCCTCACCATCGTCAACATCCCGCTGGCGCTGGTGATCCTCGTCAACGCCATCTCCGATACGCCCATCGAGCTCGACGAGGCGGCCAAGATGGATGGCGCCGGCACCTGGCAGATCATGCTGGGCATTATCCGCCCGGTGGTACGTCCCGCGCTTGTGACCACCTTCATCTTCGGCTTCATCACCGCCTGGAACGAGTTCCTGTTCGGCCTGATGCTGACCACCAACAAGGCCGTGCCCATGACTGTTGGCGCCTCGTTCTTCTTCTCGGCCAGCGGCGGCGGCATCCAGTGGGGCATGGCTTCCGCCGTCATGATTCTCGGCGCCCTCCCGCCCATGCTGCTCGGCCTCGTCATGTACCGGCAGATCTCCGGCTCGATGACGGCGGGGGCGGTGAAAGGGTAACGGTGTCGGCGACGTGCTGAAGGTCGCCGATCGCGTGTGCCGGGAAATTGCCGGCCGGATGAATGCAATATGAACGGGTATTATCCGCGGCTTTCGAACGCGACTGTCAGATCGAGGGAACTCCGTTCGCTCATGTAGCGGAGGAAGCGCTGGTGGACTTCGTCGGCGTGCTCGCGCGCCAGTTGCTCGGCCCGGGCTTCGTCCTGCGCGGCGATAGCGGCGATCTGCTCGTCATGGGCGTCGCAGAGGCTTTCGGGCAGGGTGTCGCCGTAGGAGCGGAAGTAGAGCCGCAGGGTGCGCCGGCCCTCGTCGAGGATGCGCCGGTAGGTGTCGGTGAGGATGCGGTTACGGCCTGCCGCCGCCATGGCGAGATGCAGCTTGGCGTTCTGCCGGATCATGCCCAGAGCGTCATTGGCCGTGACCCGGCGGCGGAACTCTTCGTTCGCCGAGCGGATGAGCGTCAGATCGTCCTCGGTGCGGAAGCGCGCGGCGAGCCGGAACACCGCCCGCTGGATCAGGTCGAGTGCGTCCACGTAAGCGGGGAATTCGTCGAGGTTGAGCGGCGTCACCATGGTGCCCTTGTTGGGCACCGTCTGCACCAGCCCCTCGGCCGCAAGCCGCACCAGCGCCTCGCGCACCGGTGAGCGCGACACGTTGAACCGGCTGGCGAGATTGACCTCGTCGATCAGTTGGCCGGGGCGCAGCTCCATCGAGAGAATCTGGTCGCGCAACTGCTCGAAGACGAGGATCGCGCCAAAACCGCGCGACCGCTCGGCCGTGTCGATATCCGCTTTTGCACTCCGCCGCCCGGCCATGGCCTCACTCCCCGATCGTCGCCGCAACGAGACGCGCCGTGGCCAGATCCTCTATGGCCGCACCCACTGATTTGAACAGCGTGATTTCGTCGGCCTGCTGGCGTCCGGGGTGTTGACCCGTCACCAGTTCACTGAGATTTGCGACCACGTCGCTCCACTCGAACCGCCCTTCGGCCTTGGCCTGGATGAGGTCGCCGGCCTCCGCCTCCGCCCCGCCCAGTGTGTCGATGAACACGCACGAGCGCGCCACCGCCTCGGCATCGGTCTCCCGCATGGTGGGGCGGAACGCGCCGACGAGGTCGAGATGCGTACCCGGTTGCAGCGCCGCGCCCCGGATCAACGGGTCGCGCGACAGGGTCGCCGCGCTCACGATGTCGGCCACGGCGAGCCCGGTTTCGATTTCGGCGATCGCCTCGCCGCCGCAGCGGGCTGCGAGCGCCTCGGCCTGCTCACCACGCCGTGCCCAGATCAGCACCCGGCTGATCGGCAGCACGGCCCGATGGGCTTCGATGAGCAGTTCGGCGATCCGTCCGGCGCCCAGCACCAGCAGCGTCGACGAGTCGGGACGGGCCAGGCGCCTGGCGGCGAGCGCCGAGGTCGCTGCCGTTCGTCGTGCGGTGATCGTTCCGCCATCCATCAGGGCCTGCAATTGCCCGGTGCGCCCGTCGAACAGCAGGTAGGCGGCGCTCACGGCCGGTAGTCCCATGCTGCCGTTGGACGGAAAGATGTTGGCGAGCTTGACGCCATAGTGCTCGCCTTCGATCCAGGCCGGCATCAGCAG
>DASWWF010000300.1:0-3959 GCA_036401035.1 Devosia sp. | reverse complement strand
GGGCTATTTCGACTTCTCCAAGGAGCACATCCTCAAGTCGGTCGATGAATCCCTCGCGGCGCTGAAGACCGACTATATCGACGTCCTGCTGCTCCATCGCCCGGATACCCTGGTCGAGCCCGAGGACGTAGCGGAAGCCTTCACGACGCTGGCCCAGGCCGGCAAGGTCAGGAACTTCGGCGTCTCCAACTTCACCCCCGGCCAGACCGAACTGATCAAGACGGCGGTGACGCAGCCGCTGGTCGCCAATCAGGTGCAGCTCTCGATCACTCACGCCAATCTCTTCGCCCAGGGCATTGCTGCCAATATCAACGGGCTGGAGCAGTCGGTGTCGCGCGATAACGACATCCTCAACTATTCACGCATCAATAAGGTCACGCTGCAGGCCTGGTCGCCGTTCCAGAAGGGCTGGTTCGACGGCGTCTTCCTCGGCGACCGCGAGGCTTATGGCCCGCTCAACGACGCCATCGACGAGATCGCCGCCATGCACGGCGTTACACCGACCGGCATCGCCGTCGCCTGGATCACCCGCCACCCGGCGAACATCCAGGTCGTCCTCGGCACCACCAGGCCCGAACGCGTCCGCGAGAGCGCTGCCGGCTCCGACGTGACCCTTTCCCGCGAAGACTGGTACCGCCTCTTCACCGCTGCCGGCCACAAGCTTCCGTAGATCGGCCGGGGCCAAGAGTCGGCCCCGCCAATACGGACCTTTGGACCCATCAACCATTCAGAGTCACTCGCGTTTCCCGGCCAGCGTCATTTCAAAGAACGTTGAAAGGAAACGAGATGAAAAAGCTCTCCACTCTTGCCCTTGTCGCTGCCTTTGCCCTGCCTTTCTCGGGCATTGCCTACGGCCTGGATACGAACGTGAAAGCGGGTGCCACGGGCGCTGCCGCGACCACCGGCGCTGAAACCAGCGTCGACGCCACGGCGACTGGCAGCGTCGAGTCCAACTACGGCACTCTGATTTCGACCCTCAACGCCAACAAGGGTACGGTCGACCTCAGCGGCGTCACCGCCGACGCCAATGTGACCTTCGTCAAGCTCTCCACGCTCAAGGCCGAAGGCAACGTCAACGCTCTCGACAATGCGCTCGAGAAGAACGCTGACGCGATGACCTCGCTGCACGCCAGCATCACCGCCAATGCGGCGCTGAAGGCCAAGATCGAGGCCGAAAAGTTCGCCATCGATGACGTCGTGGCAGTAACCACTGGCGCGGATGGCATGATCACCGTGTACGTGGACGACCGGGCCTAACGGTCCCCTCGCAAGCGCCACCGGGTTCCTCTTCCCGGCTGGCGCTTGCGGGCCTCTTGCCATGATGAAAGCAGCGTCAATCCCGCCGTCTCACGCCGAACTGGCGCTCGAGGCCGCCGGCACTCTGGAAGCCCAGGCCACTGAATTGCTCGAACTGGCCCGCATCCTCCGCGATGAAGTCGAATTCTCCGGTGAACTGCCTACGGGCTTCGTCAAGCGGCTCGAAACCCTGATCACCCAGCAGCAGCAATCTCTCTCCGCACTCGTGGCGGCGGCAAAGCGGTAGTTTTTCCTCAACGCACGCTGCTTGCCAGATACCGCCGGCGATACGCCGACGGCGTCACGCCCACCAGTTTGCGGAAGAGGTGACGGAAGGCCGAGGGCTCGCCATATCCGACTTCGGCGGCGATGTCGTCGAGCGGCTGGTCGGTGGTTTCAAGCAGCTGCTTGGCCTCTTCGATCCGCAGCGTCTGCACATATTCCATGGGCGACTGGCCGGTCGCCTTCTTGAAGCGCCGCAAGAAGCTGCGCTCCGTGAGCCCGCTCTGCGCCGCCATCGCGGCGACCGGGTTCGGGTTGCCGTAATTGTCGGCGGCCCAGACCTGCGCCGCCGTCACCAGCGGGTCTTCGTGGTTGCGCCCCACTGTCAGCGCCGTGAACGGCAACTGCCCGTCGAGATGCCAGTCCAGCAGGAAGAGCTTTGCCAGCCGTCGCGCCTCTTCCTGTCCGGCAATGCGGCCGACGAGATAGAGCAGCAGGTCGTGCCACGACGAGAAGCCGCCCGTGGTGATCAGCCGGTGGCCTTCGCCGGCCATCACCAGCACGCGCTCCTTGCGCATCTTGATGCCGGGGTGCCGACCCTGGATCGCCTCGCAATAGGCCCAGTGCGAGGTGGCCTCCTCGCCGTCGAGAAGGCCGGTTTCGCTCAGCAGCACCGAACCCGAGCACAGCGACGCGACGATGGCGCCATCCTCGTACCTCGATCGGATCCAGTCTGCCACCGGCGCAAAGGTGTTCGGCAGCGGCTTCCACGGGTCGATCGCCAGTTCCGGGATGATGACGATATCGGGCTTGGGAAAAGTCTCGAATGAGCCATGCGGCGTGATCTGCACGCCGTGCAGGTCGCGATAGGGCTCGCCGTCGAAGGTCACCAGTTTGGGCACGAAGCGCTGCGCAACTGGCTCTTCCCGATGCACCATGGCCCAGAACGTGCCCACCGACGCCAGCAGGTCCATGACGATGAAAGTGCCTGCGGTGCCGGTTTCCGGCGTGGTGACCACGGCGGTCAGCAATTGTTTGACCTGTTGCGCCACGCGGCGTGTCCGATCTGAACCGTTTGTGTCGGATCATAATCTACCAGCCGGCGTGTGCCCGGACTAGATGCTCGCCCATTCCGCGGCGACCACCTGTCCCCGCACCCTTCTGGAGAGAGACCATGACCACCGCAACCGCGGTGCGCGAAACCGCGCCCGCCTTCGATAGTGCACGCGCCGAAGCCTTCATCGGCAAGTTCCTCGGCGCCATGAACAGTGCCGCCATGATCCTGATGACGTCGGTCGGCCACCGCACCGGCCTCTTCGACGCGCTGGCCGAGGCCTCGCCCTGCACCTCCGTCGAACTGGCCAAGGCGTCCGGCCATTCCGAGCGCTATGTCCGCGAGTGGCTCTCGGTGCTGACGACGTCCGGCGTCGTCGACTACGAGCCGGCCACCCGCCGCTTCACCCTGCCGGCCGAACACGCCGGCTGGCTGACCCGGGCCGCGGCGCCCAACAATGTCGCTGCCAACGCCCAGTTCATCAGCGTCATCGCCGGGGTGGAAGACGAGATCGTCGAGCACTTCCACGACGGCCACGGCGTCCACTACCACGAATATGGCCGCTTCCATGAGGTGATGGGCGAGCACACCGGCCAGAACATCGTCATGAACCTGATCGACAAGGTGCTTCCCCTGGTCGACGGCGGCATCGCGGCGCTGCAACGCGGCATCGACGTCGTCGATGTCGGCTGCGGGGCAGGGGGCGTGCTGCTGCTCCTGGCCGAGACGTTCCCCAACAGCCGTTTCACTGGCATCGACCTCTGCGCCGACGCCTATGAAGCCGCCGAGGCCGAAGCGAAGCGAAAGGGTCTCACCAACCTCGCCTTCCAGGAACTCGACATCGCCACGGTGGGAAAGCTCGGCGACTACGATCTCGTCCTCGCCTTCGACGCCGTGCACGACCAGCGCGACCCGCAGGAAATGCTGCGCACCGTGCGCCGGTCGCTGAAACCCGGCGGCGCCTACCTGATGGTCGACATCGGCGGCTCCAGCAAGCTCGAGAACAATCTCGATCACCCGCTCGGCGCCTATCTCTATGCCGTCTCGACCATGCACTGCACGCCGGTCTCGCTGGCCCAGGGCGGCGTTGGTCTCGGCACCATGTGGGGCGTCGAACTTGCCCAGGAGATGCTCGGCAAGGCCGGCTTCGCCGAAATCACCATGACCCGCCTGCCGCACGACCCGTTCAACGCCTATTTCGTCGCCCGCGGCTGATGTCCGATTTGAACCGTTTCTGTCCGAAATCGTCCTATCGACCCAGGCGAACGGCAACTAGACCTCACCGCATCCACAACAAAGGACTAGAGAAAATGCAAAAGACCAACCTCGCCGCCGTGATCGCCACCGCCATCACGCTCTTTGCGGCCCCCGCCTTCGCCGCCGACAA
>DASWWF010000299.1:0-4862 GCA_036401035.1 Devosia sp. | reverse complement strand
CGACCACCGTCGTCGAGATTCAGCAAGGAATAGCGCGGCTTATCCGAAATGGAAGCAATAGCAGAGCCGCTGTAATAGGAGGTTGGCTGGAAGATCTGCTGGAGACTACGGGTTCCAACACGCTGCCTCTCTCTGTCGAGGTCGCGCGGCACGCCGGCCACCTCTCCGATTTCGCCTACTCTATCGGCCGCCATCCAGGCCTTGCGGACGTGGTGATCGCTGCCACGGGGCAGGTCCACAACCTGACCCTCCTCACCCGCAACGTCCGCCACTTCGAGCCCTTGGGCATCGACGTGATCGATCCGCTGGTGACCCTGCCCGGCTAAGCCGGTTCCGCAGCCTTGTGCGGGGCGGCGAGGTAGTCGACCGACTGCATCTCGATGAGGCGGGAGACGGTGCGCTGGAATTCAAAGCGCGTGCGGTCGTCCTGGCCGAGGTGGTCGAGCGGCACCGCAAAGCTCGCGGCGAGCTTCACGCCCCGGTCGTAGAGCGTATCCACCAGCAGAATGAAGCGCTTGGCGGCATCGGAGCGGAGCCGCGAGAACTGCGGCACGCCATCGAGCATCAGCGTGTCATAGGCATGCGAGAGCCGCACATAGTCGCGGGCGCCGAGTGGCTTCTCGCAGAGATCGGCGAAGCTGAACCGCGCCGCCCCCATCGCCGCCAGCGGCACCGGAATGGCGCGGCCGAGTGAATGCAGTTCCGTGGGCGCACCCGGCTCGCCACCGGTGAGCCGCAGCCAGAGCCGGTCCATCGCCGCCTTGACCTCGGGCCCGGTGCCGAACTGATAGACATCCTGCCCCTCGAACTTGAGCCGCCGGTAGTCCGTCGGCCCGTCGAGCGGCACCACATCGACGTTGCGCTTGAGCTCAGCGATGAACGGCAGGATGAGCTGCCGGTTGAGACCGTGCTCGTAGAGCCCGTCCGGCACCACGTTGGAGGTCGCCACCACCGTCACGCCGCCGGCGAACAGCATGCCGAACAGCCGCCCCAGCAGCATCGCATTGGTGATGTCAGTGACCTGAAATTCGTCGAGGCAGAGCAGCTTGATCTCGGCCAGCAGCGGCCGGGTCACTGCCGCGATCGGGTCGGCGCTCTCGGACTTGCCGCGCGGACTGGCGCGGAAGGCGCGGATCGCCTCGTGCATCTCGTCCATGAATTCGTGGAAGTGCACGCGCCGCTTGCGGGGCTCGGGGACCGTCTCGAAAAAGAGGTCCATCAGCATGGTCTTGCCGCGCCCGACCTGACCGACGAGATAGGCGCCGCGCACTGTCCGCGACTTGCCGAACAGGCCCGAAAGGATACCATTCGGCTTTTGCGTCAGATCGTCGGCAATGCGGTCGAGCACGCCCGCCGCCTGCTGCTGCAGCGGATCGGACGCCAGTGCCCCCTTGCTGACAAGAGTGGCGAGAGCTTGGGAGACTGGCCTCGATAAGGCCAGATCGACCGACATCAACCAACCATCGAGATGCTCTGGCCGCCCGCCAGAGTACCGATGAATCGGTTGCCCGAAAGGATCAGCGCCGCGACCATGTCGCCGGCCTCGTCATAGAGCTGCACCTGGGTGCCGGTGAGCTGCCACGAGGCGACCACCGCCAGACCCGAGAGCCCGCAGCCCGGCGTCGACGCGCGGTAGCGGTTGGTGCCGGTCTTGGCCGTATAGGTCAGGTTGAGCTTGCACTGCTCGGCGCCCGAAACGATGGTCCAGCCGCCCAAGAGCTTCTCGATGGAGAGACCGCCCGAGAGATCGCGCCCCGGGGCGGTCGGTACGGCGCCCATGGTGTCGAGCGTCACGAAGCCGCCGTCGGTCGACGCGGTCTGCAGCGGCGCCGGATTGGCCGGATCGCCGATGCCGGTACCACCCGACAGGGTCATCGTATTGGGCTGCGCCTGTCCGCCGAGCACCGGCTGGCCACTCAGGCCCGGCGCGACCTGCGAGGTCTGCAGCGGCTGGCCGGTGGAATCCTGCCCGATGCTGGGCAGGTTGGTGGTCGCGACCTGCGAATTCTGCACCGAACCGACCGGCTGCGGCCCGGGAAGACGCGCCTGGTTGGGATTGGTGGCGGTGCTGCTGCAGCCGGCGAGAATGGTCGCCAGGGCCGCAATCGCCGCGGCCGAAACGCTCGCGCGTTTCCAAGTCGTCATTGGCCTGCTCCATGCAGGGGACCGTCAATGGTCCCGCCAAAAAATGAACTGGGGCATATAGCGCAATGCCGTGCCGCCGTTCAACGGCGGATGCCCCGTGTTTCCCCTATTGCCTATCGTAATGTGGCATTCTTGAGGGCGGAGAAGCGATTATGCGCCCGCAAGGCAGCCCTGCAGGCGCCCCACGGAGCAGTTTTGCTACCGTGCCAGCATCTGTTTCAGGAGATCCTCGGCGAGGAGTTTGGCGTCCTCGGCCTCCTCCTCGGGCACCGTGATCGGGATGCCCCGGGGTCCGATCACGCCGGGCAGGCCGGGGAGACCCCGCTCGGCTCCCTCGCCCGGATGGAAGCCATAGGCCCGCAGCGCGGCATTGAGCGCGATCGCCAGCGAAACATCCTCGACATCGGCGATGGTGACGAGATCCATCAGTGGCCGTCGGCCGTCAGCATGGCGTCGATCTTGCCCTGCAGCACGGGGATCTCGACCCCGAGATTCTTGCTCACCGCCTCGTTCATGGTCGCGGCGATCGGCGCCGCCGCAAGGCTGAGCTTCTTGCCTGCCGAGGTGCCATAGAACTCGATCAGCACATTGAGCTCGGCCGGACTGAACCCCTCCTCGAGGATCGCCACCACCGGTACCAGCGCGGCCTTGGCCGCCTCATCGGCGAAGTTGGTGATCTTGCCCTGGTACTGGAAGAGATCGATATCGGTGGCTTCCGGATAGCGCAGCTTGATGAGATCGAGCGCGGCTGGCCAGTAGGTGTCCATGATGCGCTTGGAGAGCTGCGGCTCGAAACCGACCGCTACCGCCTTGACCGCCAGATCGTGCCGCGACTCCTGGCCCAGCGCCGGGCCGGCAAAGACCAGCAGTGCCAGCGTCAGGGCCGCGGCGCGGATCATGCCAATTCCCTCTCGACCATCATCTTCTTGATCGACGCAATGGCCTTGGCCGGATTGAGCCCCTTCGGGCAGACCTTGGAGCAGTTCATGATGGTGTGGCAGCGATAGAGCTTGAATGGGTCCTCGAGATTGTCGAGACGCTCCGCCGTCGCCTGGTCGCGGCTGTCGATGAGCCAGCGATAGGCCTGCAGCAGCACGGCCGGGCCGAGATATTTCTCGCCGTTCCACCAGTAGCTCGGGCACGAGGTCGAGCAGCAGGCGCAGAGGATGCACTCATAGAGCCCATCGAGCTTTTCGCGCTCGGGCTTGGATTGCAGCCACTCGGTCCTGGGCGCCGGCGTCGTGGTCTTGAGCCAGGGCTCGATCGAGCGGTGCTGCGCGTAAAAGGTCGAGAGATCGGGCACCAGGTCCTTGATCACCGGCATATGCGGCAGCGGATAGATGCTGATCACCGGGCGACGGATGTCGTCCATACCCTTGGTGCAGGCCAGCGTGTTGGCACCGTCGATGTTCATCGAGCACGAGCCGCAGATGCCTTCGCGGCACGAGCGCCGCAGCGTCAGCGTCGCATCGACATTGTTCTTGATCCACAGCAGCGCATCCAGAACCATCGGACCGCAATCGTCGAGATCGACGAAATAGGTGTCGATGCGCGGATTCTCCTCGGTATCCGGATCATAGCGATAGATCCGGAACTCGCGGACATTGATCGCGCCGGCCGGCTTCGGCCAGGTTTTGCCCGGCTTGGGTTGCGACGCTTTGGGGAGCAGCAGCTCGGCCATCTGTTCGGTGCCTTCTCAGTTCGTCGGCGGGATGCAGACCTTGTTGCTTTCGCGCACATAGGTCGGCCATTTCTTGACCACCGCCTCGGGCACCTCGCCCTTCTGGACCATGTCGCGGAACTTGGCATTGTCCTGCATGGCGGTGATGATGTAGCCGAGCATTTCATCATCGGCATACTTTACGGCTTCATCGGCCTTGCAGGTGCAAAGCTCGGTATTCTCGTTGGACGCGCCGAGGCATGCGGCCAGATAGTCGGCCTTGAGATCGGCAAAGCTCGGCGTCGCGAACGCGCTGCCCAGCATGGCCACGATCGGCAGGATGGCGAGTTTCTTCATGCCGATTTTCCTCAATAGCCCGGTTTGCAGATCTGGTTCGATTTGGCGATGTAATCGTTATAGGGCACGTTCTGCTCCGCCGGCGGCGCCTTGCCCTTCATCGAGGCAATCACCATCGCCATGAAATCGCCGTCGACGAGCTTGAGCGCCGCGTCGGCCTTGCAGCTGCAGAGCGCATCGTTCTGCGCAATGCCCATGCAGGTCTTGTAGAACTCGGCTCGCTGCTCGACACTGGGCGCCGCGGCGAACGCCGGCACGGTCAGCATGCCGACTGCGACCAAGGCGGCGATAACACGATTCATCATCTCAGTTCCTTGCGAATAACGAGTTTGAGGCCCGACCAGACCTCATCGACCGCGGCCACTTTTACATCCACCAGCCCAATCGGCAAAACCACGTCGCGGATCACATCTTCCGTGATGTCGGTCGCGACCTTTGACCCCTTCTTGGGCCAGGAAATCCAGATCGTCCCGTCCCGCGCGATCGAGTCCATCAGCGGCCTGGCATTGTCTTCCAGTACGGCCCGAGAGGCGGTGAACCCGTGGATGAAATCATAGCCCGGATCGCCATCCTGCCACGTCTCCCACCCCGCCTGCGCCATCTCCTTGAAGTCGCGAGCGGTGCTTAGCGCCTTGAGCGATGCCGGCAGATCGATGAACTTCACCCGCTGCCCATCCTTGAGCCCCAGCTTCTGCGCCAG
>DASWWF010000298.1:0-4528 GCA_036401035.1 Devosia sp. | reverse complement strand
GATCGGCGTCCAGGGCTGCATCTGGTGCGAACCGATGACCGAACGCGCCACCTTCGACCGGCTGGTATTCCCGCGTCTCTCGGCCCTGGCCGAAACCGGCTGGACGGCGACGGAGCGGCGCGATTTCGGCCGCTTCACCGCGCTCGCCGGGCTGATGCCCAATCTCTACGGCACTTACGAGGACGCCCGATGAGCGATCTTCTGGTCCGGCTCTACGACCTGCCGCAGTTCGAGGCCGAAGCGAAGGTCGCGGCGGCCGGCATCACCGTGCGCCGGGCCATCCCGCCGGAGCGGCAGGTGGTGCTCGACTGGATCTCGGAGCATTTCTCCGCCGGCTGGACCGCCGAGGCGGCGGTGGCGCTCACCAGCCTCCCCATCACCTGCTGGGTGGCGGTCAAGGACGGGCAGATGCTGGGCTTTGCCTGCCATGACGCCACGGCCAAGGGGTTCTTCGGTCCCACCGGCGTCGACGAGGCGGCGCGCGGCCAGGGCATTGGCGAGGCGCTGCTGATCGCCACGCTCAAGGGCATGCGCGAGGCCGGCTATGGTTACGCGGTGATCGGCGACCCCGGTCCGGTGGCCTTCTACCAGAAGCGGCTCGATGCACTGGAGATCCCCAAGTCCAAGCCGGGGATCTATGCCGGGATGCTTCGTGCCAGGCCGCGTCCGCAGAACTAACGCTATTTTTACGACGACTGCCTAGTCTCGCGGCTTGAAACCTCGGCATTTCACGAGGTTTGGAGCGTCACGATGCGTACCCTGGGGGCAGAGGTCAGCAGCGAGCATGAGGCCCCGGCCTCAGACGCGCTGCCGGTTGATACCCTGGCAGTGCAGACGGCGAAGCTGCGCCGTAGCAAGCGCGCCCTGCGGCGCCAAACCGAGCGCTTCACCGCGGCCATCGAAAACATGGCGCATGGCTTCTCCATGTATGACCCGCGGGGCAGGCTGATTGCCTGCAACCAGATGTTCCTCGACATCTACAAGCTGCCCAAGAGCTGCGCGCGGCCGGGGACCTCGTTCCTGCGCATCCTCGAAGCGCGGGTGGCGGCCAATACCCATATCGGCAACGACCCCGACGACTATATCAGCAAGCGGCTGGGGCTGATCGGGCGGATGGATGCCCTGACCGAGACCAGCCAGCTCAATTCGGGTGTGGTGATCGCCGTCACCCACCAGCCGATGCCCGATGGGGGCTGGGTGTCGATGCACAAGGACATCACCGAACTGCACAGCGTGCAGCAGGAGATGCGGCGGCTCGCCTACCACGACGCGCTGACCGGCGTCGCCAACCGCAACCTCTTCCAGCAAACCGTCGGCCGGGCCTTCGAGGCGGGCGACCCGTTCGCAGTGCTGTTCGTCGATCTGGACGGCTTCAAGAGGGTCAACGACACGTTCGGCCATTCGAGCGGCGACAGGCTGCTGGGCAATATGGCGCGCCGGCTGAAGGCCGCGGCTTCGCCGGAGCTGGTGGCGCGCAGGGGGGGCGACGAGTTCGCGGTGTTTGTCCGCGGCGGCGATCCGGAGCGGGCGGCGAGCGTGGCGCGCGCCATCCAGGAGAGTTTCGACGAACCGTTCAGCATCAACGGCCAGCCGGTGAGCCTTGCGGCGAGCATCGGCGTGGCGCTGGCGCCGCGCGACGGCGACAGCATGGACAGGCTGCTGACCTCGGCGGACCTGGCGCTCTACGCCGCCAAGAACGACCGGCGCGGCACGACGCGCTTCTTCGAAGTCGCCTTCGACCATGCGGTGCGCGACAAGCAGCAGCTGGAGGGGGATCTCCGCAAGGCGCTGGAAATGGGCGAGTTCGAGCTGCACTACCAGCCGATCCTCAATCTGCGGACGCAGAACTTTTCGGGTTTCGAGGCGCTGTTGCGCTGGCGGCATCCGACACGCGGCATGGTTTCGCCGGGCGATTTCATCCCGGTGGCCGAGGAGATCGGGCTCATCGCGCAGATCGGCGAGTGGGTGATCCGCGAGGCCTTCGCCGAGGCGGCGCGCTGGCCCAAGGACTACCGCATCGCCGTCAATGTCTCGTCGAGCCAGTTCCGGCGCGGCAACCTGGTCGGCGTCATCATGAACGCACTCGCCGCCACGGGGCTGGCGCATGAGCGGGTGGAGATCGAGATCACCGAGTCGCTGTTCCTCGAGAACGACGAGACGAACCTCGAAATCCTGCGCCAGCTGCATGGGCTGGGGCTGCGGATCGCCATGGACGATTTCGGCACCGGCTATTCGGCGCTGAGCTACCTGCTGGCCTTCCCGTTCGACAAGATCAAGATCGACGGCTCGTTCGTGCGGGCGCTGGACAATGCGGGCGCCGCGCATGCGATCGTGCGCGCCGTGGCCGAGATCGGCGACCGGCTCGGCATGACCGTCACCGCCGAGGGCATCGAGACGGCCGAGCAGCTGCGCAATGTGCATGCGCTCGGCTATACCGAAGCGCAGGGCTTCCTGATCTCGCGGCCGATGAGCCAGCCGGCGGTCGAAAAGCTGCTGGCGCGCGAATACGACAGGATGCCGGAAGCGCCGCTCGACATGCGGCAGGCCGGATAGCAAAAAGGCGGGATTGCTCCCGCCTTTCTGATTTTCTGTTCTCGTCCGCTCAGCGGATGAAGAACACGATGATGATGATCAGCCAGATCGGCACGCCGAGCAGCCAGAGACCAATTCCACGAAACATGTCGTTCTCCTTTTGTCGGCTTACCAGCGGTTGAACACGCCCGGGAAGGCAGTGTTCTTGTCACGATGATGGCCGCCCTTCTGGGCCGCCCAGTAGGCGCCGACGGCGCTCACGAGCAGCGAGGCAGCGGTGAGGAAGGCACCGAGCACGGTCATTTTCCGAGCATCTTCAGCAACTTCCGCGGCCTGGGCCTTGGCGCTGTCGATGGCGGCGACGACCTGGTCGACGCGAGCCTGAGCCTCGGCTTCCGGCATCCCGGTATTGGCCGAAACGGCCTGGACCAGGTAAGCGCGGTCATCGGCGGCCAGTTCACCCGACAGGGCGCTCTGGGCGAAGATGCGGCCGGCCTCGCCACGGATGGCGGTGGTATCGGCCGGAGCGGTGGCTTCCGCAGCCGGAGCGGCGGCAACAGCCGGAGCCGGCGGGGCAGCGGGCGCAGCCGGCGTGGTTGCGGCCGGAGTTTCAGCCGTCGTCGTGGCCGGAGCTGCAGGCGTAGTGGCAGCCGGCGTTTCAGTTGCTGCAGGAGCGGCCGGCGTTTCGGCAGCGGGGGCAGCACCTTCAACCGGGGCAGTCGTTGCCGCGGGGCGGAACAACATGTCGGTGAAGTAGGCGTTGGGATCGGCCACGGCACCCTCAGCGGCGCCACCGGCGACGTTGGAGGCCGCATTGGTGAGCGCACCGGCAGCATTGCCGACGGCAGTCGCCGCCGCACCGATACCGCCGACGGCGATCACGGCGCCGACGATCAGCGCACCACCCCAGACGAGCAGGCCATGGGCGCCATCGCGCACATCGCTTTCGTCTTCGGTGGCGTCGTTGTGCCGCTTGCGCAGCCGGCCAGTGATGTAGCCGCCCGCCATGAAGCTCGAGATCTGCACCCAGAGCAGCCAGCTGGCGGCGGCAATGGCGATCCAGAGCGGATCGACGTCATCGCCGGCGTTGAAGTCGGCAAAGCTCAGCCCAATGGCCGAGCCGAAAGTGAGGAGGACCAGCGAAATGCCGCTGGCGAGCACGATGCCGGCGATGATCGCCGGCCAATCGACATAGGAGCGGTCGTCGTTGGTCGCCGATGCTGGCGTGACCACGACATCGACTGCGGATGGTACTGTCATCTTCTCGTTCTCCGAATGGGTGGGAAAGCTCAGCGCAGGCCGAAGAACGAAAGAATGGCGAGGACCACGACCACGAGGCCGACGAGATAAATGATGCCGTTCATGAGGTTTACCCTTCTTGACGCGTTTTAGATTGTGACTCAATTGCGGCGTGGCAGATTGGTTGCGCGGCAACCGCCTAAAAATTGAGCAGCCGCGATGGAACTTTTCGGAGGGCAGACTTAGGTCGGTATTTTGCGTACGCGGTAGCGCGGGGTCCTCGCTTCGCTCGTCCGCGCTGACTGTACATCGCAGTCTCAGTCGGGCTTCCTCCACCGCCTGCGGGGGAGGATACCGGCCATAGGCCGGAGGAGGGGGGAGCCGCTTGCGCCGGCTCTCACGATCCGACGGCCGACTTCAGCGCAAGGTGCACCCCCCTCCACCGCGCTATGCGCGGTCCCCCTCCCCCGTAAACGGGAGAGGTTCGCCGACTGCGCGTTTCGCGCAAGCTGATGCACCGGCCGGGCTCGCGCCTTCCGGAAATTTCAAAGAGCGAACAACGGCGGAGCATGGCCCGTCGATGGTTCGAGATCCCTTTGCAGGGAGATGGCCCTGCTCCGCCGTCGTGACCAGGATTTTGGGCGTTCACACGGGGAAGTCCGGGGCGTTTAGCGGAGTGCCCCACCGCCGCAGGGTCCTTGTCCTGACCAGACCACGCTCTTCGCGTTTCTCCAGTCGAACCCCTGAGATGGCGCCG
>DASWWF010000297.1:0-2476 GCA_036401035.1 Devosia sp. | reverse complement strand
GAACCGCATGGTGGGCGAGGAGCGCGTGCTGACTGGCCCGGAGGCCGGCATCACCCGCGATTCCATCCTCGTGCCGTGGGAGTGGGAAGGCCGGAAGATCAACCTCGTCGATACCGCCGGCATCCGCAAGAAGGCGCGCGTGACCGGCAAACTCGAGCATCTCGCCGTCGGCGACTCGCTGCGCTCGATCCAGTACGCCGAAATCGTCGTGCTGCTGCTCGATGCGACCATCCCGTTCGAAAAGCAGGACCTGGCGCTCGCCGATCTCGTCGAACGCGAGGGCAGGGGTCTCGTCATCGCGGTCAACAAGTGGGATCTCGTTGAAGACAAGAACAAGGCGCTGGCCGAGCTGCGCGAAGCCTGCGAGCGCCTGCTGCCGCAGCTGCGCGGCGTGCAGCTGGTGACCATTTCCGGCCTCCAGGGCCGCAATATCGACCGGCTGATGAAATCCATCTTCATCGCCGAGCAGAAGTGGAACACCCATATCTCCACGGCCAAGCTCAACCGCTGGCTGGCCAGCATGACCGAGGGCCATCCGCCGCCGGCCGTTTCGGGTCGCCGCCTCAAGATTCGTTATATGACGCAGGCCAAGATTCGGCCGCCGAGCTTCATCCTGTTCGCGTCGCGCCCTGACGCGGTGCCGGCCGCCTATACGCGCTACCTCGTCAACGGCCTGCGCGGCGACTTCGACATGCCCGGCACCCCCATCCGCATGTGGCTGCGTGGCGGCAAGAACCCGTTTGCCGACAAGGACTAGTGCGACCGCGGGGGAACTTTCGGGGCCGGGCGTGATTGGCTATATGTTCGGGTCCCGATAACAGCATCCGGTCGCTTCCTTGTTAGTCGAAATTCTCATCGTCATCGTCCTGACCCTGGTCAACGGCCTGCTGGCCATGTCCGAGTTGTCAGTGGTGTCCTCCCGCCCCGCGCGCCTCAAAGTGCTCCAGAGCGAGGGCAACAAGGGCGCCACGGTGGCGCTGAAGCTGCAGGAAGACCCTGGAAAGTTCCTCTCCTCGGTGCAGATCGGCATCACGCTGGTCGGCGTGCTCTCGGGCGCCTTCTCGGGCGCCACGCTGGGTGAACGCCTCGGTGATGGGCTTGTGTCGGCTGGCATCGACCCTGGCATCGCCATGCCACTCGGCGTCGGCGTCGTTGTCGTCATCATCACCTACCTGTCGCTGATCGTCGGCGAACTGGTGCCCAAGCAGATCGCTCTGCGCGATCCCGAGCGCATCGCCTCGCGCGTCGCCCCGCTGATGGCCTTCATCGCCTCGGTGGGCGCGCCCATCGTCTGGCTGCTCGACGTCTCGGGCACGCTGGTGCTGACCCTGCTGGGCCAGCGCGGCGAGACCGGTGAGCGCGTCACCGATGAAGAGGTCAAGACCATCATCGCCGAGGCCGAGAGCGCCGGTGTGCTGGAGAGCGAAGAGCGCCACATGATCACCGGCGTGATGCGCTTTGCCGACCGCTCCGCCCGCGGCCTGATGACGCCGCGCCTCGATGTCGAGGTCATCGATCTTAGCGAGACGCAGGAAGAGATCGTCGCAAAGCTGCGCAATACCCGCCACTCGGTGCTGCCGGTGCAGGATGGCGCCGCCGACCAGATCATCGGCGTCATCGTGCGCAAGGATCTGCTCGACCAGTTGTTCAAGGGCGAGCCTATCGAGGCCCGGGCCCTGGTCAAGCAGGCGCCGGTGGTGATGGACCGCTCCGAGGCTATCGATGTGCTCAAGGCTATCCGTGGCTCGCTGGTGCATATGGCGCTGGTGTTTGACGAGTACGGCCATTTTGAAGGCATCGTCACGCCCGGGGATATCCTCGAGGCGATCACCGGCGCGTTTCAGGAAGAAGAGGGCGACGAGCCCGCCTTCGTCACCCGCGACGACGGCAGCTTCCTCGTTTCAGGCTGGATGCAGGCCGACGAGTTCCAGGACAAGATCGGCGTGCCGATCCCCAAGGACGCCAAGTTCGAGACCGTCGCCGGCTATGTGCTGGCCGAGCTCAACCACCTGCCGGCGATCGGGGAGAAGTTCGAGCGGGGGCCGTGGAGATTCGAGGTCATCGACCTCGACGGCCGCCGCATCGACAAGGTGCTGGTGAGCCGGTCCTAGGCCGGCTTGAACTCGCCGCTCTCGAAATCATAAAGGGCCCGGTTCTGCGAGAAGCCGGGCTCGATCATGTCGATGAGCTTGCCGACGACATCCTTGGGCATCGGCAGCGTATCGGGATTCTCCCCCGGCATCGCCTTGGCCCGCATCGCGGTCCGCACCGCGCCGGGGTAGAAGAGGTTGACCCGAAGGTTGGTCGTGGCGACCTCGGCGGCATAGCTCTTGACCATGGCTTCCAGCGCCGCCTTGCTGGCCGCATAGGGACCCCAGAAAGCGCGCGACGAGCGGGCCGACGAGGACGAGACGAACACGGCTCGGCCGTGTTCGGCCTGGCGCAGCAGCACGTCGAACGAGCGGATGATGCGGTA
>DASWWF010000296.1:0-3110 GCA_036401035.1 Devosia sp. | reverse complement strand
CACCGGCTCTGTCGACGCCATCTTCAACGCCATCAAGCAGGCTGTGGGTACCGATCCGCATCTGGTGCTCTACGCCATCGACGGCGTCACCGGCGGCACCGACGCGCAGGCAAGCGCGCATGTGCGTCTGGAACTCAACGGCCGCATCGCCTCGGGCAACGCTGCCGAGCCCGATACGCTGGTGGCTTCGGCCCGCGCCTATCTCAACGCCGTCAACCGCCTGATGATCGAACGCGGCGCCCCGGCCCAGGGCGCCATGGAAAGCGCGGCGAGCTGATGGATCTCGGGATCGCCGGCCGCAAGGCCATCGTCTGTGCTTCCAGCCGCGGTCTCGGCCGCGGCTGCGCCGAGGCGCTGGCTGCCGCCGGCGTCGAGGTCGTGATCAACGGCCGCGACGCCGCTCATCTCGATCAGGTGGCCGCCGAAATCCGCAAGGCGACCGGCGCCACCGTCACCCCGGTGGTCGCCGATGTCGGCACGCCGGAGGGGCAGGAGGCGCTGCTGCGCGCCTGTCCGGCACCCGACATCCTCGTCAACAACAATGCCGGCCCGCCCTTTCGCGATTTCCGCGAACTGGACCGCGACAAGATGCTGGCCGGCGTGACCGCCAACTTCGTCACCCCGATCGAGATGATCCAGCGGGTGATCGACGGCATGGTGGCGCGAAAGTTCGGACGCATCGTCAACATCACCTCGAGCTCGGTGAAGGCGCCGATCGCGGGCCTCGACCTGTCGTCGGGTGCGCGGGCGGGGCTCACGGCGTTTTTGAAGGGTGTGTCGCAGGGCGTTGCCGGCAGCAACGTCACCATCAACAACATCCTTCCCGGCTCGTTCGACACCGACCGGCTGCGGTCGGGGCAGAAGCGGACGGCGGAGCAATCCGGCAAGGACATCGCCCAGGTGCGCGAAGAGGCCGCTGCAAAAATCCCGGCCAGGCGCTTCGGCACGCCGGAGGAGTTCGGCGCCGCCTGTGCGTTCCTCTGCTCGACGCAGGCGGGCTACATCACCGGCCAGAATCTCCTGATCGATGGCGGGGCGTTCGCGGGGGCGTTCTGAGGCCTCTCAGCCCTTCGCAGGGATGACAAGCGAGAGCGTGACCGGCTACCCTCCCGAAAAATCGAGGGAAATCAGTTATGCGCTCCATTCCGCCCAACGCCTTCAAGCGGCGCCTCTATGAGCGCGTGCCGCAGCTCGGCTACTGGCTGTCGCTCAACAGCCTCGCGGCCACCGAGATCGCGGCGGGGGCAGGGTTCGAATGGGTGCTGCTCGACATGGAGCATTCGACCCTTTCGGTCGAAACCATCGAGCGCCACCTGCTGGCGGCGCGACACGGGGGCGATGCCGAGTTCGTGGTGCGGGTGCCCAGCGTCGATGCGGTGATCGTCAAGCGCCTGCTCGATACCGGCGTGCGCAGCTTCATGTTCCCCTATGTGCAGACGGTCGAGGACGCCAGGCTCGCCGTGGCCGCCACGCGCTATCCCCCGGCCGGCATCCGCGGCTATTCGGGCAATACCCGCGCCAACCGCTGGGCCACCGACGCATCCTATCCGCAGACGGCGCATGAGGAGATCGTGGTGATCCTGCAGGTCGAGACGCCGCAGGCGGTGGCCAATATCGCCGCCTACGGGGCGGTGGACGGCGTCGACGGCATCTTCATCGGTCCCAACGACCTCGCCGCCAGCATCGGCCTTGTCGGCCAGCAGGGGCATCCGGACGTCCGCAAACTGGTACTCGAGGCCGGCAAGGCGATTCTCGCTACCGGCAAGGCCGCCGGCATGCTCGATTTCAATGTGGGGACCGCCAGGCCGCTGGTCGAGGGCGATTTCGGCTTCGTCGCTGTTGGCAGCGATCTTTCCACCGTCAGCCGTGGCACCAAGCAGCTTCTTGGCGAGTTCGGGCGTTAGTTCCCCGCCCCAGAGGAGGAGACAGCCCGTGACGCTCGAACTGCGCGCCGTAAAGACCGACGAGGAATGGGCGGCGATGCACGACATCCGCCGCCGCGTGCTGTTTGCGCCGGGCCGGCATGCCTATGAGATCGAGTACAATCCCGACCATCCCGACGACCGCGCCGAAGACAATGTCCCGCACATCCTGATGCTCGACGAAAAGCCGATCGGGGTGGCGCGACTCGACCTCAAAGGCGATCGCGCGGTGGTGCGACTCGTTGCGATTCTGCCCGAACACCAGCGCAATGGATTCGGCGAGATGATGGACCGGATGCTGACCGAGAAGGCGTGGGAACTCGGGGTCAAGCAGATGCGCGTCAACGCCGCGCCCGACGCCGTCGGGTTCTACGAAAAGACCGGCTGGCATGAGGAAAGCTGGGATCCAGAGGAGCTGGTCGGCATCGCCAGCAACTGCATCCAGATGGTCAAGGTGCCCTAAGGGGCTGGCGCGCATAGGGAATTTCCGGCGCGCATCACCCAAATGGATGACCCCGGACTTATGCACAGCTCGCGCCGCCGGCCTCGCCGAAAAAGCTCCATGCTTTCAGGCCTCTGCGCGTGCTGAGCATTTTCAGCGTCTTTGAGACAAAGGCCGCCGGGTGCGGCAAGTCCCGCTCAACCATGACTCGGCCAGTCTCGCGGGCAACACAAAGGAATTGTGTTTCCCCGCCATTAACCAACGACGAGACCGCCATGCGTCAAACCTATGTCCTTGCCCGCGACCACCTCGAACAGGCCGCGGCGATCCTCAGCGGTCCCGACAGCCACACTGCCGAACTCCGCTCGATCGTCCAGCGCACCATAGCCCTGATGCTCGAATACGAACGCAACGCCTCCCGTCCGGGCGGCAACGTCGTCGACTTCTCGGACTACTGGGTGCGCAACAGGTTCAACTGAAGCATCCCCCTCCGCCAGCCGAAGCCGGCGGAGGGGACTATTACTGCGCCGCGGCCGCGTCGTGCAGCGCCAGCGGGAATTCCGCAGCGAAGACATCGAGTTCGGCGGCAGGACCGACGCTGACGCGGATGCAGCGGTCGAGGCCCGGCGCCATCGGTTTGCGCACGAAGACGCCGCGTGCTTCGAGCGCCTTGAGCACCTTCATGGCGAAGGCGCCGTCCCTGCCGCAGTCGATGGCGACGAAGTTGGTCGCCGAGGGCACCGAGG
>DASWWF010000295.1:0-3616 GCA_036401035.1 Devosia sp. | reverse complement strand
TTGCAGCTCGAATTCTGGGGCCGGCAGCTCATCTTCGGCGGCGTCCTGCTGCTCCTGATGCTGCTCTACGGCCGGACCAAGCAGCTCAGGGTTTAGCCATGTCTCCTCCGACGATCAGGCGGGTGGCTGAGCTTGCGGGCGTCTCCATCGCCACGGTGTCGCGCACCCTGGCGCAGCCCGACAAGGTGACCGAGGCCACCCGCAACAAGGTGCTCGAAGCGGTGCGCGCCACCGGATTCGTCCCCAATCGTCAGGCGGTGGATTTCCGTCGCCGCGCCACCGGCAATGTCGTGCTCTTGGTGCGCGACATCACTAACCCATTCTACCTCGACATCTATCGCGGCATCGAGGAAGTCGCCTTTGCCAACGGCTACCGCGTGCTGATGGGCGACGCCCAGTACGACGATGCCCGCGTCGCCCGCTATGTCGAGATGGGCCGCAACCGCCAAGCCGACGGCGTCATCCTGATGACCGGTTGGCTGCCCGACTCCATCCCCGAGTCCTCCCTCCCCAAGACGGTGATCGCGCTCGAACTGATCGAGGGCAGCGCCCTGCCCTTCGTCGCCATCGACAACCGCGCGGCGGCGAGGCTCGCGGTCGAGCACCTGATTTCGCTCGGCCACCGCCGTATCGTCCACATCACCGGGCCCATGCGCCTAACCATGTCGGTCGGCCGTCACGAGGGCTATCTCGATGCGCTGCGCGAAGCCGGTCTCGACATCGATCCCGCCCTGACCCGCATCGGTGATTTCCATTTCGGCTCCGGCCAGCAGGCCATCGAGGCGCTGCTCGCCGAGGGCGTCGACTTCACCGCCGTGTTCTGCAGCAACGACGAAATGGCCGTCGGCGCCATCAACGCCCTGCGCGGCCACGGCCTCAGCGTCCCCGCCGACGTCTCCGTCACCGGCTTCGACGATATGGACTACGCCCTCTCCAGCGACCCGGCCCTGACCACCGTGCGCCAGCCCCGCCGCGAGATCGGCCGGCAGGCCATGCAGATGCTGGTGGACCTGCTTTCTGGCGAACCCCTCACCGAGCCGCGCGTCACCGCCGGCGTCGACCTCATCGTGCGCGGCAGCACGGCTCGCGCATCGCAAAAACCCAGGAAAAAGGGACGGACGACTTCATGACCTTCACCCCGAAAAAGACCCTTCGTATCGGCTTTGTCGGCTCGGGCTTCATCGCCCACTTCCACCTGAAGTCGCTGCTGGGCGTGCGCAATGTCGAGGTCACCGGCGTCTATTCGCCCACGCCCGCCAAGCGCCAGAAATTCGCCGATGCCGTGGCCGAACTCGACCTTGGCACCTGCCGCGCCTATGACAGCCTCGAGGCCCTGCTGGCCGCCGACGACGTCGACGCGCTCTGGATTCTCTCACCCAACCCGACCCGCCTCGCCACCATGCGGGTGATCGCCGATGCGGTGAAGTCGGGCCGCTCGAAAGTCTTCGCCGTCGCCTGCGAGAAGCCGCTCGCCCGCACCCTCAAGGAAGCGCAGGAAATGCTGCGCCTCGTCGAGGAGGCCGGCCTCAATCACGGCTATCTCGAAAACCAGCTGTTCTCGACCGCTGTGCTGCGCGGCAAGGAAATCATCTGGCGCCGCGCCGTCCCCGGCACCGGCCGCCCCTATCTCGCCCGCGCCGCCGAGGAGCATTCCGGCCCGCACGAGCCCTGGTTCTGGCAGGGCCAGGAGCAGGGCGGCGGCGTGCTGCTGGACATGATGTGCCACTCCATCGAAGTCGGCCGCTTCCTCCTCACCGAACCGGGCGCCCCGCGTTCGTCGCTGAAGTTCAAATCCGCCACCGGCGCCGTCGCCGTGCTCAAATGGGCGCAGCCAAAATACGCCGCCGACCTCAGTAAGCGCATGGGCAGCGCCGTCGACTACACCAAGCGCCCCTCCGAAGACTTCGCCCGCGGCATGCTGACCTTCGAGGACGAAGCCGGCAACGAAGTCATCGTCGAAGCCACCACCTCCTGGGCCTATGTCGGCGCCGGCCTGCGCATCCAGCTCGAACTGCTCGGCCCCGAATACGCCCTCGAATTCTCCTCGCTCTCGACCCCGCTCAAGATCTTCATCTCCCGCGCCGTCAACGGCGGCGAGGGCGAGGACCTCGTCGAAAAGCAGAACGCCGAGACCGGCCTCATGCCCGTGCTCGAGGACGAAGCCGGCGTCTATGGCTACACCGACGAGAACCGCCACATGGTCGAAGCCTTCCGCAAGGGCGAGACCCCGATGGAAACCTTCCACGACGGCGTGGCCGTCATCGAAATGCTGATGGCGCTCTACAAGTCGTCCGAGGAAGGCCGCACCGTCAACGCCGGCGAGGACCTCGTTGACTATGTGCCCAAAGTCGCCCGCCGCTAGGCTTCACCCCACCGTCACAATCGGCTAGAGGGAGAGGGTGCCGCGCCAAGCCCCCTCCCTCCAGACCGTCGCCATCGTCCTCGCCTGGCTGGTGCTGATCGGCCTCGCCGCCGCCACCCTCGTCCCCCTCGGCCTCCGCCCGCATTCCGGCCTCTCCCCGCAGGCCGAGCGCTTCATCGCCTTCGCCATCGCCGGCCTCTGCCTCGCCCTCGCCTATCCGCGCCGCCCGCTGCTGATCGTCATCGCCATCGTCGGCACCGCGCTGGGCCTCGAAGCCGCGCAGTATCTCGCCATCAACCGCCACCCCGGCCTGCCCGACCTCATCGCCAAGCTGACGGGAGGGGCCGCCGGCCTGGTGCTCGGCTTGGCCCTCCGCGCCATTGCCACTGCCCTCCGCCGCGGCTGACGGCCCCGATCTCCCGCCCCCATCCCGCGACCTCCTGCCGCCTCCATCAGAATCCCTCTTGCGCAAAGTCGTTATAACGTCATAACTGATTGGCGTCCGCCGTCATGGTGCGGTGGACGCGCAAGGGAGAATTCAACATGCAGCTGTTCCGGGCATTCGCACGCGCCTCCGGCGCCGTCGCGGTCCTTCTGAGCGGCACTGCGCTGGTCCAGGCCGCGGATGTGTCGTTCCTCACTCACTGGTCGCCGGAAACGGTCGCCAAGCTGGAAGCCGCCGCCGCGGCCTATACCGCCGCACACCCCGATACCAAGATCTCGGTGCGCGCCGTTCCGTTCGGTGACCTGCTGACCACGCTCCGCACCTCGGGCGGCGGCGCCGATGGCGCCACTATTGCCGGCATCTACGATGCCTGGTTGCCCGACCTCGCCAAGGACGCCCTCGTTGCGCCCGTGCCGGAAGCCACTGCCGCCGATACCGTCGCCAACTGGCCGGCCGGCGTCGTCGGCGCTGCCACCGTCGGCGGCACTCTCTACGGCATCCCCAACGAGATCGACGTCTACGCCCTCAACTACAACAAGAAGCTGTTCGAAGCCGCCGGCATCACCGAGGCGCCCAAGACCTGGGACGAGTTCCTCGCTGCCGCCGAAAAGCTCACCGACAAGTCCAAGGGCCAGCAGGGTTTCGGCCTCATCAACTCCTGGGCCGCCGGCGTGCTCCACCCGTTCTCCTCGCTGCTCGTTTCCAATGGCGGCGACCTCGTCGTCGACGGCAAGCCGGTGCTCGACAGCCAGCAGGCCAAGGAAACCTTCGAGCTCTACGAAAAGCTGATCGCCTCGGGCTATTCCGAC
>DASWWF010000294.1:0-5753 GCA_036401035.1 Devosia sp. | reverse complement strand
TAACCCGTCGCCTTAATTTGCTGCCGCGGTGGGGCTCATGTTCGGCGCCATCTCAGGGGTTCGACTGGAGAAACGCGAAGAGCGTGGTCTGGTCAGGACAAGAACCCTGCGGCGGTGGGGCACTCCGCTAAACGCCCCGGAACTCCCCGGTGAACGCCCAAAACCCCGGTCACGACGGCGGAGCAGGGCTCCAGCCGGAGGTGCGTTTCATCCTCCGGCACACGAACTATCGACGGGCCATGCTCCGCCGTTGTTCGCCCTTTGACATCCCCGGAAGCCCTTGGCTGTCCGGTGCATCGGCGTGTCTTGCCCACATGCCGCCCTCATCGCGGATTAACTCCCGCGCGCTATAGCGGTTTGTCCGGGGAGTCCCGCGGCGCTATAGTGTGGGCAACTGGTGAGGGGATCGACTCATGGCACGGAAATACTTCGGCACGGACGGCGTGCGCGGACTGGCCAATGGCGACAAGCTCACGCCCGATCTGGCGATGCGCGTCGGCATGGCGGCCGGCATCACCTTCGTGCGCGGTGAACATCGCAACCGCGTGGTGATCGGCAAGGATACGCGCCGCTCCGGCTATATGATCGAGAGCGCGCTGACCGCCGGTTTCACCGCCGTGGGCATGGACGTCTATCTGCTCGGCCCGATGCCGACGCCGGCCGTCGCGATGCTGACGCGGTCGTTGCGCGCCGATCTCGGCGTCATGATCTCGGCCTCGCACAACCCGTTCGACGACAATGGCATCAAGCTCTTCCGGCCCGACGGCTACAAGCTGTCGGACGCGGTGGAAGCCGATATCGAAAAGCTCATGGACAGCGACATGAGCAAGCATCTTTCGACCGGCCGCGACATCGCCCGCGCCCATCGCGACGAGGAAGCCCGCACGCGCTACATCGAATATGCCAAGCGCACACTGCCCAAGAATGTCGACCTTTCGGGCCTCCGCGTGGTGCTCGATTGCGCTAATGGCGCGGCCTACAAGGTGGCGCCGGTGGCGCTCTGGGAGCTGGGCGCCGAGGTCTTCACCATCGGCGTCGAGCCCGACGGCTACAATATCAACGACAAGGTGGGCTCGACCGCCACCGACGCCATCCGCGCCAAGGTCAAGGAAGTGCGGGCCGATATCGGCATCGCGCTCGACGGCGACGCCGATCGCGTCATCATCATCGACGAGAAGGGCGAGGAGGTCGACGGCGACCAGTTCATGGCCGTCATCGCCCAGTCCTGGCACGAGCGCGGGCAGCTGCAGGGCGGCGGCCTCGTCGCCACGGTGATGAGCAATCTCGGGCTCGAGCGCTACCTCAAGGATATCGGGCTGACGCTCGAGCGCACCGCGGTCGGCGACCGCTATGTGCTCGAGGCCATGCGCGGCAAGGGTTACAATGTGGGTGGCGAGCAGTCCGGCCACATCATTCTCTCCGACTACACCACCACCGGCGACGGGCTCGTGGCGGCGCTGCAGCTCCTCGCCGTGCTCAAGCAGATGGGCAAGCCGGTCTCGGAAATCTGCCACCGCTTCGACAAGGTGCCGCAGCTCCTCGAGTCGGTGCGCTACAAGTCGGGCAAGCCGCTCGACCACAAGCTCGTCGTGCAGGTGATCGCCGAGAGCAAGGCCCGGCTGGGCGAGGGCGGTCGCCTCGTCATTCGTGCGTCCGGCACCGAGCCGGTGATCCGGGTGATGGCCGAAAGCGACGACCAGGGTCTCGTCGAGGCCGTCGTCGCCGAGATCACCAACACCATCAGGCAAGTAGCCTAGCCCCGCAGGGCCCGATGCATCGCGTTTTCCACGCCCTCCCCCGGCCCGGGGGAGGGCGTAAACGTCTTGTCAATATTTGCTAACGCGGCTTAAGTATTCGATCACGAATTCACGCGCTGTTAGGGTTAAATCTTAGGGTTAAGTGAGATTTAAGAAACGCGCGTCATAGTACCAGCCACTCGACTGTGTCGTCGTGGCAAAAGGAACTGGTACATGCGTAAACTCTTGGCTCTGATCGCGGTGGGTCTCTCGACCCTCTTCGTCGCGCCCGCCATCCAGGCGGCCGACATGCCCTATTATCCCCCGGAAATCGAGGTTCCGGACGTCGACTACGGCCTCGAAGGCAGCTTCTACCTGCGCGGCAGCGTGGGCGGCAACCTGATGTGGTCGCGCGAAGTCGTCTATGCCTGCGGTTGCGGCCCGACTTCCTTCGACGTTGAGAAATTTGGTTACGGCTACTCCTTCGGCGCCGGTATCGGTTACGAATTCGGCGACGGTCTCCGCGCTGACGTGACCATCGACTATCTGGCCAACGATGGCATGTTTGCTCCGCTGCAGAATCCGCCGGACAACATTACCGTCGGCCTCCGTTCGACTGTCGCTCTCGCCAACGTATACTACGACTTCGGCCTCACCGAAGGTGGTTCGGCCGGCGGTGGGTTCGGCGCCTATGTGGGTGCCGGTCTTGGTTTCGCCCGCTACGAAATCGCCGATATCGCGCCGCCTCCGGGCAACGCGCCATCGGGTTCGGGCATCACCGGTGTCGGCGCTGTGATGGCCGGCGTTACCTATGACATGGGCGCTGCCGTTGCCGATCTCGGCTACCGTGGTCTCTACATGCCGGGCCTCACCAATGGCTCGACCACTCAGCCGCTGTACGTCAACGACAACTTCATCCACGAGCTGCGCGGCACGGTCCGCTACCGGTTCAACTAAGGCACAAGCCGACGACACATATTCCGCGACGGCGCTCCCCCGGGAGCGCCGTTTGCGTTTGTGCTAGGGTGGGGGATGTCCGAATCTCCCACATTCGCCGACCAGCCCGTCACCCGCGCCGACCTCGCGCCGCTCGCCGGGCAGGACGTTCAACTCGTCAACTGCACGCTGGACGAAGCCGACCTCAAAAGCCTCGATCTCTCGTCCTTCGTCTTCGAGCGCTGTTCACTGGCTGAGACGCAGTTCGTCGGCGCGACGCTGGAATTCGCCAGGTTCAGCCATTGCCGCGGCGCCAAGGCCGATTTTTCAGGCGCCAACTGCACCGAGGCCCTGTTCGCCGACTGCGATTTCAACAATGGCAGCTTTCACGGCGCCACCCTGACCTCCACCCGGTTCAAGGCCAGCAAGCTCACCGGCGTCGACTTCTCCAAGGTGCACACCTTCGACATCGCCTTCGTCGACTGCCTGCTGGTCGCTGCCCGCATGGCGAAGATGACGTTTCGCAAGGAAAGGCTCAGCGGCATCGACTTTTCGATGGCCGATCTCTCCGATTGCGATTTCCGCGATGCCAGCTTCGAGCGCTCGAGCCTGCGCGAAGCCAATATCGAGCGGGCCAATTTCCAGAACGCTGACCTGCGCGGGGCCGATCTCGGCGGCCTCAACCTGCTCAAGGACCGGCAGCGGTTCCGCGGCGCGCTGATCTCGGCCTCGCAGGCGGAACTGGTGCTCGACGAATACGGGTTCCGGGTGCGGGCGAAGTAGTCAGCCGCCGAGCTGGAAGCGCTCGAACCGCCCGAGTTCTTCCTCGATCGCCGCCTTGTGCAGCTTGGCGCTGCCTACGCCGACCCAGTGCCAGGCCTGGATCAGCATCTTGCCGGCAGCGCGGTCGGTCTTGAGATCCAGCACCGCGACGATCTCGTCCCCCACCAGCACTGGCAGCGTAAAGTAGCCGAACTGGCGCTTCGCCTTGGGAACATAGGCCTCGAACACATGATCGTAGCCGAAGAAATCGCGGGTGCGCTTGCGCTGGATGATCAGCGGGTCAAAGGGCGAGAGGATATGCACCAGTTCCCCCTCCGGCTCCGGAGGCTGCAGCGCCGCCGGCGTGGCCCAGTACCCCCCGGGGTGCCCCGCCACCGTCACCGGCACGAGTTCCTTCTTGCGCACTCGGGTCTCGATCAGCGCCGCGATGTCGGCCGGCATCTTGATCTTCTGGTGCAGCACCGAGGAGGTGTTGATCAGCGCTTGCGAGCGCAGCGCCCGGTCGAGCTTGTAGGCGGCGATCTGCCGTTCCGTCGCCGCCTTGGGGCGCGGCGGCCAGCCGAAATGGCGGTCCATCAGCTCATAGGTCTTCACCATGCCGTTGCGCTCGGAAATGGTGAGATGGCCGCTGTAAAAGCCATATTGCAGCACGCGCTTGCTCGGCTTGCGGCTGGCCCAGGGGTGGTCCTTCTCGACGAGCTCATCGCCCTCGATATCGCGGATGGAAATGCCGCCCTCCTTGCGGATGCGGCGGAGCAGTTTCTTGAGGTCGTCGGGATCGGCGTCGGCGTACCAGCGCAACGGCTCGCTGCGATGGTGCTTCATCTCATCGAGATAAAAGCCGATGTCGCGCGTCGGCACGTAGCTCAGCGCATGCGTCCAGTATTCGAACACCGTCTTGTCGACACTCTGCGCATGTCCCAGGTCGCTACGCTTGTAGTCGGGGATGCGCGAAAAAAGGATGTGGTGATGGCAGCGCTCGATCACATTGATGGTGTCGATCTGCACATAGCCCAGATGCTCGACCGCCGCCGTCGTCGCCTCGGGGCCGGCGCCGAACGGGGTGCGGGTGTCGAGCCGCTGGGCATGCAGCCAGATGCGGCGCGCCTCGGCCGCCGAGATCTCGACCGGCTTTTTCACTTCTGCCACATGCCACGGAGTTGCGCGCCGATATCGACCTTGGGGGCGTTGGGTGCGATAGCGGCGGCATCGAGCGGCTTCAGCGGCGGCCACAGCACGTTGTCGAAGAGGGCGAGCATGCCCTTGGTGATGAACCGTGTGCGCTGGGCGTAGACATGGCGATCGCCGTTCGGCGTCTGCTGCGGCACGAAGAAGCGCTGCGGGACCATCAAATGCAGCTCGTCGCGCGCCCGGGTCATGGCCACATAAAGCAGCCGGCGCTCTTCTTCGAGTTCATGGGTCGAGCCGGTGCCGAGATCGGACGGAATGCCGCCATCGGTGACGTTGAGCACATGCACCGATTTCCACTCCTGGCCCTTGGCGGAGTGGATGGTGGAGAGGATGAGGTAGTCCTCGTCGAGCAGCGGCACGCCGGCCTGGTCGCTGGTGGCATCCGGCGGGTCGAGCGTCAGCTCGGTGAGGAAACGCTCACGGCTCGGGTAGCCGGCGGCGATGGCGAGCAATTGCGCGAGGTCGGCCTTCCGCGTCTCGGCGTCCTCGTAGACATTGTCCATCAACGGCTCGTACCACTCACGGGCGCGTTCCAGTTCGCCCGGCCAGCCGGCCGATCGGGTCGCCAACTGGTCCATCACCGTCACCATGGCCGGCCAGGTCTCGCTAGCCCGCGGCGGGGCAGGGGTGTCGACGAGCTGCTGCATCGGCAGGGGCGAGGCCGCCATCGCGTCCAGCACCTTGCCGGCCGAGCCGGGGCCTATGCCGGGCAAGAGGTTCAGCACACGAAAGCCGGCAACGCGGTCGCGCGGGTTCTCCACCCAGCGCAGCAGCGCCATCATGTCCTTGACATGTGCGGCATCGAGGAATTTGAGGCCGCCATATTTGACGAAGGGGATGTTGCGGCGGGTGAGTTCGATCTCGAGCGCGCCGGAATGGCTCGAGGTGCGGAACAGCACCGCCTGTTGCTTGAGAGTCAGCCCGCCTTCCCGACCTGCCAGCACGCTCTCGACGACATACTTGGCTTGGTCGGTCTCGTCGCGCACGGTGACGAGCTGCGGCTTGTCGCTCGAAGCGCGCTCGGTCCAGAGGTTCTTGGTGAAGCGCTCACTGGCCTCGCCGATCACCGCGTTGGCGGCCTCGAGGATCGGCTGGGTGGAGCGATAA